>NZ_BPPH01000141.1:0-209 GCF_021602765.1 Acinetobacter sp. KAM396 | reverse complement strand
AAACAGCGCCAGTTCATGCTCGTATTTTTGATTGAGAATAGAAAGATGCTGAACTTTAGAATCTAATTGCTGATTGGTGACTTCAAGATGTTGAACTTTGGCATCTAATTGCTGGTTTGATTGTGCTAGAGACTGATGCTGCATCGCCAACTGCCGGGTAAATTCCAGCAGTTGTTCATGGGTCAGTTGGCTTAAGTCAGGCAGCGTAT
>NZ_BPPH01000140.1:0-210 GCF_021602765.1 Acinetobacter sp. KAM396 | reverse complement strand
AAGAGGTTTCACTTCTGAGTTCGGGAAGGGATCAGGTGGTTCACTCTTGCTATTGTCGCCAGCACAACTGTTATGGACTTGTTCGGGTCTTAGTTACTCTGCTTTTGCATGTAATGCCTTACTTGGTTCCAAATGAGTTATTAACAGGTTGGCTATTGGGTCTGAATTTTATTGTTTAGCCTTAACTAAATCAAGTTTTCGTCTGATCGT
>NZ_BPPH01000139.1:0-213 GCF_021602765.1 Acinetobacter sp. KAM396 | reverse complement strand
AGCGACTGAAGCAATTGAAACGTCCGGTGCTTTACAAGCCTGAACGATCTGCTGTTTAAATTCAGCACTGTATGTTCTTCGTTTTTTCGCAAGAGATGCGATGGATGTCTGGTGATTTGTAGTCATAAATTTTAGTCCCCACTTGTTTTTAAGTGGGGACTAAATTAAGGCTTATAGGATGAATTCATAAGGTGTGTTCAGCGGACGCTTACG
>NZ_BPPH01000138.1:0-214 GCF_021602765.1 Acinetobacter sp. KAM396 | reverse complement strand
GATCACGTTGTGTATCACCGTGCCTCATACGAATAATGATATTCAGCTAAAATGGCAGACATCAGAAATACCTGCCTTGGCAGAATTACTCAAGGCACTTGCAACATGATCCGCATTGATGAAATCTGGTTGTCTACTCAGCCCATGGACATGCGTGCAGGTATGGATACGACCATGGCTCAGGTGGTGAGAGCCTTTGGCTACATCAAACCGC
>NZ_BPPH01000137.1:0-219 GCF_021602765.1 Acinetobacter sp. KAM396 | reverse complement strand
GATCACGTTGTGTATCACCGTGCCTCATACGAATAATGATATTCAGCTAAAATGGCAGACATCAGAAATACCTGCCTTGGCAGAATTACTCAAGGCACTTGCAACATGATCGTAAGCGTCCGCTGAATCCCATACCTATTTTTTAATTCGATTTAGGTTTCCAGCAGTGCGGCAGCAATTCTTCAATTTGGGTCACTTTGTGTGTCGGTAACCTTTTCA
>NZ_BPPH01000136.1:0-220 GCF_021602765.1 Acinetobacter sp. KAM396 | reverse complement strand
AAGTTGATGTTTAAATTCAGCTGTGAAGGTTCGACGGGGCTTTTTTAGCGTTGGTGCACTGTCTATAACTGTCTTTAAATCCATAAATAGGTGTCCACTTAAATTTAAGTGTAAGCGTCCGCTGAACCCCATGCCTATTTTTTAATTTGAGTTGGATTTCCAGCGATGTGGCAGTAATTCTTCAATCTGAGTCACTTTATGTGTCGGCAACCTTTTCAGC
>NZ_BPPH01000135.1:0-220 GCF_021602765.1 Acinetobacter sp. KAM396 | reverse complement strand
AGAAGAATATACCCTTATTTGATGTTGAGAAAAAGTACAATAAAATGATTGGAAAAATACGAGTTGTGATCGAACACATCAATAGTCAATTGAAGACATTTAGAATATTAAGTGAACGCTATCGAAATAGACGGAAAAGATTCGGTTTACGCATTAACTTAATCGCTGCACTGGTAAACCGGATAAATTTTCAATAATGACTTTCGCAAGAGATCTATTA
>NZ_BPPH01000134.1:0-220 GCF_021602765.1 Acinetobacter sp. KAM396 | reverse complement strand
GCTGAAAAGGTTGCCGACACATAAAGTGACTCAGATTGAAGAATTGCTACCACACCGCTGGAAACCTGAACCGAATTAAAAAATAGGCATGGGGTTCAGCGGACGCTTACCCACCTAAAAACAAGTGGGGACTTAATCCATGAACATGGATATATATTCAGCAACACCTCCTGTTGCTAAAAAACGCAGAACATACAGCAAAGAATTCAAACTCAGTATT
>NZ_BPPH01000133.1:0-221 GCF_021602765.1 Acinetobacter sp. KAM396 | reverse complement strand
ATCATCTTAAAGAAACAGAATGGCGTTGGATGAGGGAGCCTAATGAGCTAGCAACAGAGTTGTGGGACCTCATTAGGTAAAACTAAGTGCAAATCTGCTAGTCTAGAGCCAAAATTATTCAGTGCTTTTGCATTGATATTCCTGCTTCTAAAACAGCCTTATTGCTTAACTTGAACCGTAATACCATCAACTATTGGTACATGCTTTTTAGAGAAGCAATC
>NZ_BPPH01000132.1:0-221 GCF_021602765.1 Acinetobacter sp. KAM396 | reverse complement strand
GCGGTTTGATGTAGCCAAAGGCTCTCACCACCTGAGCCATGGTCGTATCCATACCTGCACGCATGTCCATGGGCTGAGTAGACAACCAGATTTCATCAATGCGGATCATGTGTAAGCATCCGGCTAACACAGCCTTACCAAGCGATCCTATAAGCCTTAATTTAGTTCCCACCTAAAAACAAGTGGGGACTTAATCCATGAACATGGATATATATTCAGCA
>NZ_BPPH01000131.1:0-222 GCF_021602765.1 Acinetobacter sp. KAM396 | reverse complement strand
ATAACCGAAGTTAAAAGTAGAGGTTAAGCAGCCATTAGAGGTGGCCTTCCTTTGTTTGCTTGGTGTGGTCTTTCATGGTTGTAATGCCACAACCAGTTTGTTGCATAATCTGGCACTGTTGCAAATAGAGATTTGAGTCGATGATGTTCCCTTTAAAAAGTACTTAGAGACCGAAAACCCTGTTGATTAGACACACTTCACCCTGAGGCTGACCATAATAAA
>NZ_BPPH01000130.1:0-241 GCF_021602765.1 Acinetobacter sp. KAM396 | reverse complement strand
ACTTTAGAAATAAAGCGTAATATAGCCGACCTAGCTTGATGCTGACGAAGCATCGAGAAGATCATTAAGAGATTATGAAGAACAACTTGTGTGGATTTTTACTGATTGATTAATCGAAATATTATCATTAATTGATTGGTTTAAATTACTCGAAGTTTATTTGAGCGAAATTTAAGTCAGAAAATTGATGAGCCAAGTTTAAGAGTTTTACTTATAAAACTCGAAATGATTTTAACTGAAG
>NZ_BPPH01000129.1:0-247 GCF_021602765.1 Acinetobacter sp. KAM396 | reverse complement strand
TTTAATTTGCTTGGTAAAGATGCTGGTTTCAATAAATAACATGGACTCTTTATACGTCAATGGCGTATTTGAATTTTAGCAGTTTCCATAACAAAAAACGAGAGCTGGTAGCTCTCTCTCTCGTTTCGCATAACCACCATTATGTTAAATGGAGGTTAGATTGGTGGAAAACTCCAGTTTTTGAAACTTCAAATAGAAGCTCTTTCGTTCAATTAGTAATTGTAATTTCTATATAAATTTATATTCT
>NZ_BPPH01000128.1:0-262 GCF_021602765.1 Acinetobacter sp. KAM396 | reverse complement strand
TAAGTACGTGGTGGAGACTAGGAGAGTCGAACTCCTGACCTCCTGCGTGCAAAGCAGGCGCTCTACCAACTAAGCTAAGTCCCCAGCTTATCATCTGTGATTCGATGTATCTTCAATTCCTGTAACTTGATTTATTCAATCTAGGTCAAAGTCATGGTGGGTCTGACAAGACTTGAACTTGTGACCCCACGCTTATCAAGCGTGTGCTCTAACCAACTGAGCTACAGACCCTGAGAAAAATCAAAGCATCGCTTTGTATTTT
>NZ_BPPH01000127.1:0-265 GCF_021602765.1 Acinetobacter sp. KAM396 | reverse complement strand
TGGTACAGCGGAAGACCGCCGCGAATACCGACAACAGCATAGTCAACCAGTGATGCAACAACTATATGAATGGCTCAACCAACATCATCTGACAGTGCCATCGAGTTCTCCTACCGCCAAGGCGATCAATTACACTCTGAAGCGTTGGCCAGCCTTAAGCCGCTATCTGGATGATGGCAATCTACCGATTTGCAATAACTGGGTGGAAAACCAGATGCGCCCCTGGGCGTTGGGACGTAAGAACTGGTTATTTGCAGGTTCGCTG
>NZ_BPPH01000126.1:0-269 GCF_021602765.1 Acinetobacter sp. KAM396 | reverse complement strand
TTGATAAAGGCATTGCTTCACCTGAACTGCTCAGCCATGTTTTGGTATCGAAATATGCCGATCATTTGCCGCTGTACCGTCAACGTCTGATCTATCAGCGGGCGGGAATCGTACTTTCTAGATCAACTTTATCTGACTGGATAGGTCGCTGCGGTGTAGAACTGGAACCTCTGGCCAATGCCTTAAAACAGGTGGTGCTGCAACAGCGGGTGATCCATGCCGATGAAACGCCGGTCACCATCATGCGGATGGGTGAGAATGATAAAAAA
>NZ_BPPH01000125.1:0-273 GCF_021602765.1 Acinetobacter sp. KAM396 | reverse complement strand
GAAAACAGTAATCAAAGAACGAAATCTGAATCCTGTGCTTGACTTGGAAGTGTCTGTATAGGACATTTCTATTTGGTTATTAGGTAGGACATTTCTACTTAGGAATAACACAAAAATGGGAGCCTAAGCTCCCATTTTTATTGATGATTTTTTAATTCTTTAAGCATGGCATCCCGTAAAATTTTATTCATTCGTGTTTGATAGCCTTTGCCTTGGGCTTTTAGCCACTGCATGACATCTGCATCGATGCGAACCGTAGTTACTTGTTTAGTC
>NZ_BPPH01000124.1:0-277 GCF_021602765.1 Acinetobacter sp. KAM396 | reverse complement strand
TCACAGATGATAAGCTGGGGACTTAGCTTAGTTGGTAGAGCGCCTGCTTTGCACGCAGGAGGTCAGGAGTTCGACTCTCCTAGTCTCCACCACGTACTTATTAAGTGCGGGTATAAGCTAAAGATTGCAGAACTTAATAAAAGATCGAATGATTAGATTTGGTAGTTTATTAAGTTCTGTGATTTATCACAGTTGACTGCAGTCCGACGAGGATGCAGTGAATCATTAACAGATTGGCAAAAATTGAGTCTGAAATAAATTGTTCAACTCATTTCAT
>NZ_BPPH01000123.1:0-301 GCF_021602765.1 Acinetobacter sp. KAM396 | reverse complement strand
AAACAGCGCCAGTTCATGCTCGTATTTTTGATTGAGAATAGAAAGATGCTGAACTTTAGAATCTAATTGCTGATTGGTGACTTCAAGATGTTGAACTTTGGCATCTAATTGTTGATTTGATACTTCCAGATGTTGAACTTTAGAATCTAATTGCTGGTTTGATTTTTCTAATTCTTGATTTGATTGTGCCAGAGACTGATGCTGCATCGCCAACTGCCGGGTAAATTCCAGCAGTTGTTCATGGGTCAGTTGGCTTAAGTCAGGCAGCGTATTCATGACCGCAGTATGCCTGAGGTCATGA
>NZ_BPPH01000122.1:0-306 GCF_021602765.1 Acinetobacter sp. KAM396 | reverse complement strand
TGCGCTGCCAGGGCAAACCTTGGATCAGTGCCTGTAACTGTTCCGGGCTGAGGGCCACGGTTTCACCTTGGTGAACTTGAGCCCAGTGAAATTTGCCCTGTTCCAGCCGCCTGGCACACAGCCAGATGCCCAGTCCATCATGTACCAGTACTTTCATGCGATGGCCACGTTTATTACAGAACAGGTAAGCACAATGCGGTTTGATGTAGCCAAAGGCTCTCACCACCTGAGCCATGGTCGTATCCATACCTGCACGCATGTCCATGGGCTGAGTAGACAACCAGATTTCATCAATGCGGATCATGT
>NZ_BPPH01000121.1:0-352 GCF_021602765.1 Acinetobacter sp. KAM396 | reverse complement strand
ATCTGATACATCGAATCACAGATGATAAGCTGGGGACTTAGCTTAGTTGGTAGAGCGCCTGCTTTGCACGCAGGAGGTCAGGAGTTCGACTCTCCTAGTCTCCACCAAATTTCAAGATCAGAAAACTTAAAGCACTGCTTTAAGGCTTTTCCTTGAAATTTAAGCAAACAGCTATGCTGTGCGCAGGCACACATATACTGAAGCTTTAAGCTAAAGATTACAGAATTTAGTAAGTATAAGCTTATTAAGTTCTGTGATTTATCACAGTTGACTGCAGTCCGACGAGGATGCAGTGAATCATTAACAGATTGGCAAAAATTGAGTCTGAAATAAATTGTTCAACTCATTTCAT
>NZ_BPPH01000120.1:0-360 GCF_021602765.1 Acinetobacter sp. KAM396 | reverse complement strand
TGTCTGGGCCTATGCCACTACACAGTACAATCCAGTTCAGGCGGTGATCTATGACTTTCAGGATAGTCGTTCAGGCCAGCATGCTGCAGAGTTCTTGAAAGGCTGGCAGGGTTATCTAGTCTGTGATGATTACAGTGGTTATAAAGCACGCTTTAAATCAGGCCAGGTCATAGAGGTGGGCTGCATGGCCCATGCACGTCGTAAATTCCATGAACTGCATGTAACTGGGAAAAGTCAGGTCGCTGAACAGGCATTAGTGCTGATTCAGAAATTATATGCGATAGAAGCAGAATTAAGAAAAAAGACGGATGGTACAGCGGAAGACCGCTGCGAATACCGACAACAGCATAGTCAACCGGT
>NZ_BPPH01000119.1:0-362 GCF_021602765.1 Acinetobacter sp. KAM396 | reverse complement strand
GCATGCTGAAGCGTTCCTGAAAGACTGGCAGGGCCATCTGGTCTGTGATGATTACAGCGGTTATAAAGCACGCTTTAAATCAGGTCAGGTCATTGAGGTGGGCTGCATGGCGCATGCGCGTCGTAAATTCCATGAACTGCATGTGACCAAAAAAAGTCAGGTCGCTGAACAGGCATTAGTGCTGATTCAGAAACTGTATGCCATAGAAGCAGAACTCAGGAAAAAGACCGATGGTACAGCAGAACAGCGCCGCGAATACCGACAACAGCATAGTCAACCGGTGATGCAACAACTGTATGAATGGCTCAACCAACATCAACTGACTGTGCCATCGAGTTCTCCAACCGCCAAGGCGATCAATT
>NZ_BPPH01000118.1:0-382 GCF_021602765.1 Acinetobacter sp. KAM396 | reverse complement strand
TAGGACTTACGCACTATCATTTATAGATTCTCTGTGGTAGCAGATGATTTTTATCGAGAATAAAGTCATCAATGAAGTCTTTGATGATTGGTCTAAATAATTTCTTCTGCCAACGATATACATTTTCAAAGATCCCCTCAAACTGGTTCTTTTGTATCTCGACGTAGGCCATCAAGGCTGAAAAAATATGATTCAAAATCAGTTTAGATCGTCTTACTTGAAACTTTTCAATATGACAAACCTGTTTAATCACTCGGTGATATTGTTCTATTTTCCAATGACTTGAATGTAATTCATGAAAACCCTCAAAGGACAATAAATCATCTTCATCTTGATGCACAATATAAAACCTCTGCTGTTCTTTTAACTGAGTCTTAAATAA
>NZ_BPPH01000117.1:0-390 GCF_021602765.1 Acinetobacter sp. KAM396 | reverse complement strand
CAGTCCTTAACAGATTTACGGAATTAGGTCGACCACTTACCCAAGTTACGCCTTAAATTTGGCTCAATTAGGGGCGCTTTGCATTTCAAATCTTTGTGCAACAAAGCCGAGAAAATATGTAAAAAACTAAATATTGAACTTACTCCCCATGGATTGAGGAGATCATATAAAACGTTAGCTATTTGGGCAAAAATCAATGAAGGATCTTTAGCACAGATATCAGGTCATAAACCAAGTGCATTAGTTGAAAGGCACTACATCGTACGACCTATGGATATGCGTAAGCGTCCGCTGAACACACCTTATGAATTCATCCTATAAGCCTTAATTTAGTCCCCACTTAAAAACAAGTGGGGACTAAAATTTATGACTACAAATCACCAGACATCC
>NZ_BPPH01000116.1:0-400 GCF_021602765.1 Acinetobacter sp. KAM396 | reverse complement strand
TGATGCAGGTTCATGCTCAATACGGATGGTGTGTAGATGATCTGGCAGTGGTCGACGTTTAGGTTTATTGGTTTTGGCTTTGTGTGTCACTGCATCGGTTTTATCTGCATTTAGCCGTTCCAGTTCTAGATCAACCGCGGCAATATCTTCTTCAACCGCTTCATCCCACAGGTGGATTTGTTTTGCAGTGAGATGTTCGTTTTTACTGCCGAATTTATGCTTTTTAAACAGCGCCAGTTCATGCTCGTATTTTTGATTGAGAATAGAAAGATGCTGAACTTTGGCATCCAATTGCTGGTTTGATTTTTCTAATTCTTGATTTGATTGTGCCAGAGACTGATGCTGCATCGCCAACTGCCGGGTAAATTCCAGCAGTTGTTCATGGGTCAGTTGGCTTAAG
>NZ_BPPH01000115.1:0-423 GCF_021602765.1 Acinetobacter sp. KAM396 | reverse complement strand
TTTCTTCTGCATCTAAAGCCTTGCCCATCAAGTGTTTACCACAATCATTTTATCGACGTATGCAGCGCTTCTTTGCAGGTCAGTATTTTGATTATCGTCAAATTTCTCAGTTGATTTTCAATATGTTTTCATTCGACCAAGTGCAACTGACTTTAGATAGAACCAATTGGAAATGGGGAAAACGAAATATTAATATCCTGATGCTCGCAATCGTTTATCGTGGAATAGCGATACCTATCCTTTGGACATTGCTTAATAAACGTGGAAATTCAGATACGAAAGAGCGTATTGCTTTGATTCAACGCTTTATAGCCATTTTTGGTAAAGACCGTATTGTGAATGTGTTCGCAGACAGAGAGTTTATCGGTGAGCAGTGGTTTACATGGTTAATTGAACAAGACATCAACTTCTGCATTCGTGTTA
>NZ_BPPH01000114.1:0-436 GCF_021602765.1 Acinetobacter sp. KAM396 | reverse complement strand
TATTCTCAATCAAAAATACGAGCATGAACTGGCGCTGTTTAAACAGCATAAATTCGGCAGTAAAAACGAACATCTCACCGCAAAACAAATCCATCTGTGGGATGAGGCGGTTGAAGAAGATATCGCAGCCGTTGATCTGGAATTAGAACGATTAAATGCAGATAAAACCGATGCAGCGACACAGAAAGCCAAAACCAATAAACCTAAACGTCGACCACTGCCAGATCATCTACACACCATCCGTATTGAGCATGAACCTGCATCAACCCAATGTGCTTGTGGCTGCCAACTCCGTCGTATCGGCGAAGATGTCAGTGAAAAACTACATTTCAGACCGGCACAGTTCTATAAGGAACAGCATGTGCGTGGTAAATGGGTCTGTGATCAGTGTGACACTCTGACTCAGCAAGCGATGCCCGCCTATGTGATTGATAAA
>NZ_BPPH01000113.1:0-443 GCF_021602765.1 Acinetobacter sp. KAM396 | reverse complement strand
AAGTGAACGCTATCGAAATAGACGGAAAAGATTCGGTTTACGCATTAACTTAATCGCTGCACTGGTAAACCGGATAAATTTTCAATAATGACTTTCGCAAGAGATCTAATTAAAAACGAAATATTTCCACATTAAGAGGGTTCAATGAAATTATTACTTGGTGTTGTTTGGCTTCCTATTCGACTGATTATTGTGATGTGTGGTGGAAGACAAGTTCCAATTTTAAAAGGGTTGGTTGAAAAAATTGATTCAACTCTTAGATAAATCTTTGCATTACTGTTAGTAGTAAAAATAAAATAGTTAAATTACTCCTTATGAAGCGTAGTATTATACGTAAGCGTCCGCTGAACCCCATGCCTATTTTTTAATTCGGTTCAGGTTTCCAGCGGTGTGGTAGCAATTCTTCAATCTGAGTCACTTTATGTGTCGGCAACCTTTTCAGC
>NZ_BPPH01000112.1:0-444 GCF_021602765.1 Acinetobacter sp. KAM396 | reverse complement strand
GGCATTAGTGCTGATTCAGAAATTATATGCGATAGAAGCAGAATTAAGAAAAAAGACGGATGGTACAGCGGAAGACCGCTGCGAATACCGACAACAGCATAGTCAACCGGTGATGCAACAACTGTATGAATGGCTCAACCAACATCAACTGACTGTGCCATCGAGTTCTCCAACCGCCAAGGCGATCAATTACACTCTGAAGCGTTGGCCAGCTTTAAGCCGCTATCTGGATGATGGCAATCTACCGATTTGCAATAACTGGGTGGAAAACCAGATGCGCCCCTGGGCGTTGGGACGTAAGAACTGGTTATTTGCAGGTTCGCTGCGCAGCGGTCAGCGAGCAGCCAATATTATGACATTAATCCAGTCAGCAAAGCTGAATGGGCTGGATCCCTATGCCTATTTAAGTGATGTGCTGAAAAGGTTGCCGACACATAAAGTGAC
>NZ_BPPH01000111.1:0-454 GCF_021602765.1 Acinetobacter sp. KAM396 | reverse complement strand
AATACAAAGCGATGCTTTGATTTTTCTCAGGGTCTGTAGCTCAGTTGGTTAGAGCACACGCTTGATAAGCGTGGGGTCACAAGTTCAAGTCTTGTCAGACCCACCATGAGCGAGGGTCAGCGAAACATATTTCGCCCGAGCGCAAGACGAGAGCTATGCTCGAGTTAAGCATTCGCCTTAACACAGTCTACGATACATCGAATCACAAATGATAAGCTGGGGACTTAGCTTAGTTGGTAGAGCGCCTGCTTTGCACGCAGGAGGTCAGGAGTTCGACTCTCCTAGTCTCCACCAAATTTTAAGATCAGAAAACTTAAAGCACTGCTTTAAGGCTTTTCCTTAAAATTTAAGCAAACAGCTATGCTGTGCGCAGGCACACATATACTGGAGCTTTAAGCTAAAGATTACAGAATTTAGTAAGTATAAGCTTATTAAATTCTGTGATTTATCACAG
>NZ_BPPH01000110.1:0-467 GCF_021602765.1 Acinetobacter sp. KAM396 | reverse complement strand
ATCGTAAGCGTCCGCTGAATCCCATACCTATTTTTTAATTCGATTTAGGTTTCCAGCAGTGCGGCAGCAATTCTTCAATTTGGGTCACTTTGTGTGTCGGTAACCTTTTCAGCACATCACTTAAATAGGCATACGGATCCAAGCCATTCAGCTTTGCTGACTGGATTAACGTCATGATGTTTGCCGCTCGCTGACCACTGCGCAGCGAACCTGCAAACAGCCAGTTCTTGCGCCCCAACGCCCAGGGACGCATCTGATTCTCGACCCAATTGTTGCATATCGGTAGATTGCCATCATCCAGATAGCGGCTTAAAGCTGGCCAACGCTTCAGAGTGTAATTGATGGCCTTGGCGGTGGGAGAACTCGATGGCACTGTCAGATGATGTTGGTTGAGCCATTCATATAGTTGTTGCATCACTGGTTGACTATGCTGTTGTCGGTATTCGCGGCGGTCTTCCGCTGTACCA
>NZ_BPPH01000109.1:0-472 GCF_021602765.1 Acinetobacter sp. KAM396 | reverse complement strand
AAGCTGATCATGCATAAAATCTAATGACCAAACCTGATTTTCTCGGATTGGTTCTTTCAATGGTTCAGGCGCATGCCGTTTTAGTCTTCTTCTCGGTTTAATACGCAGATTCAGTGCCAACTCACAGTAAATGCGGTAAACCCGCTTGTGATTCCAGCAGCAACTCTCAACATGCCGTAAATACGAGAAGCACAAACCAAAGCCCCAATCGGAATTTTCCTCAGTGAGTTCAATGAGCTGTTCAGCAATGAGTGCATTGTCATCGCTGAGATTGGCTTGATAGCGGTAGCAGGTTTCACTAATGCCAAATGCTTTACAAGCCAAACGAATACTAATGGCATGCTGGGCAACTGCCTGTTGTGCCATCTTACGCCGGCAAGATGGCTTTACCCTTGCGCAGCAGTGCTGCTCATTGCCATCGCTTCCTGGATGATTTCGGCCTTTAATCGCTCTTCCGCATACATCTTTTTAA
>NZ_BPPH01000108.1:0-500 GCF_021602765.1 Acinetobacter sp. KAM396 | reverse complement strand
TAACACGAATGCAGAAGTTGATGTCTTGTTCAATTAACCATGTAAACCACTGCTCACCGATAAACTCTCTGTCTGCGAACACATTCACAATACGGTCTTTACCAAAAATGGAGATAAAGCGTTGAATCAAAGCAATGCGCTCTTTCGTATCTGAATTTCCACGTTTATTAAGCAATGTCCAAAGGATAGGTATCGCTATTCCACGATAAACGATCGCGAGCATCAGGATATTAATATTTCGTTTTCCCCATTTCCAATTGGTTCTATCTAAAGTCAGTTGCACTTTGTCGAATGAAAATATATTGAAAATCAACCGAGAAATTTGACGATAATCGAAATACTGACCTGCAAAGAAGCGCTGCATACGTCGATAAAATGATTGTGGTAAGCACTTGATGGGCAAGGCTTTAGATGCAGAAGAAAGATTACATGTTTGCTTTAAAATAATCACAAGCATGATGAGCGCAAAGCACTTTAAATGTGACTTGTTCCATTTTAGA
>NZ_BPPH01000107.1:0-529 GCF_021602765.1 Acinetobacter sp. KAM396 | reverse complement strand
AGGAATATCAATGCAAAAGCACTGAATAATTTTTTTAATCTTATAGTGACTTAATTTACTGTTTTCTATCATGATTCTAGACTAACATATCTATTCTGCTAGTCTAGAGCCTTTGATTTTATCTTGATAATCATCATTACGACGCAATTAAGAAACGACGAGATTCTCCAGAACTCAGTGTTGCGATAGTTGGGTTTGGTTCTAATTGAACCGCTCTATCTGATTTCAGGGGGTATATTTTACTTTTTTCATCGGATCACTACGCTTCGCTACGTCTTGAGAAGCAATGCGTCTCATCTCAGAAAGTTTGGTCTCCGACAAACCCGGTACGGTTCAGCTGCTTAATGATTAAATCCTTATTCCGTCTGTCTTTACGTATGGTCACTGGCTTTGTGCAAAGTCTGATTAAACTTTGCGAATTAAATTGGATAGCTCCAGATTACACCACGCTTTGTAGAAGACAAAAGCATATTGATATTGTAATCAGCTACCAAAAAAGTAGCGATGGGCTGCATCTACTCATGGACTC
>NZ_BPPH01000106.1:0-543 GCF_021602765.1 Acinetobacter sp. KAM396 | reverse complement strand
TAGGACTTACGCATTGACGGATTCAAAAAAGTATTAAAATACTTTATAAAGTATCTGTGATCAGACGAATTAAAAATGCTTCTACAGCAACTTGTACTCTACCCATTTATATGGGCTTTCTCATGACAGAACCGAACTCTATTAGCTGCACACAACTTGCCGAGACTTATAATATCTCGCATGATAGTGTAAATCGCTTTCTAGAGCGTGAAGACTACACACCTCACGACCTATATCAAGAAGCAATTCAACATATTGATAATAATAAACTTATAGTCAGTATTGATGATACTGTTTTAGATAAACCATATAGTCAACATATGGACTTAGTTAGCTATTTTTGGTCAGGCAAACACCACCGATCCGTCAAGGGTATTAATCTCATTACCTTGTATGCGACAGATCAAAATGGTCAAAATATTCCAATTAATTTCCGAATTTATGACAAATCTGAAAGTAAAACCAAGAATGATTACTTTATGGATATGTTAAGTGAAGTACTCAGTTGGGGTGCAAAGATTCAATTTATTACAGGTGATAGTT
>NZ_BPPH01000105.1:0-548 GCF_021602765.1 Acinetobacter sp. KAM396 | reverse complement strand
TTGCCGCCTCCCCGGAGCTTTTCGCAGGCTATCACGTCTTTCTTCGCCTCTGACTGCCAAGGCATCCACCACATGCACTTAATTACTTGACTATACAACCCCAAACAGTCGACGTTACCTACAAGTTAGTAACTTCAACATTTCAGTTTAGAGCACTGTGCACTTAAGCACTGTACAGCTTCAATTAGATTCATATACCAAAACGCTTGATTCAGTTAATTTGCTAGTTCTCATTTCAATTCGTAATTAAACCGTAACACCGAAGTATTACTGTCAATCTTGAATTAAATGAGTTGAACAATTTATTTCAGACTCAATTTTTGCCAATCTGTTAATGAATTAATACGTCTTCGTCAGACCGCACTAAATACTGTGATATTTAAATCACAGAACTTAATAAGCTTATACTTACTAAATTCTGTAATCTTTAGCTTATTCCCGCACTTAATAAGTACGTGGTGGAGACTAGGAGAGTCGAACTCCTGACCTCCTGCGTGCAAAGCAGGCGCTCTACCAACTAAGCTAAGTCCCCAGCTTATCATCTGTGA
>NZ_BPPH01000104.1:0-594 GCF_021602765.1 Acinetobacter sp. KAM396 | reverse complement strand
AAGGACTGCTACACGTGCATGGATCTCATTCACTTGGCTATCAAAACTCCTTGCACTGAGTTTATCTCCTAATAATTTGATGCAATGCATCTTAGTTTCAACCAAACTTCGACGATGATAGCCTGACCATTTTTTCCATAGTGTCCTGCCTAAACGTTTAATTGTTCTAAGTAATTCATTTCGCTCTAGCGAGCTACTCTTTGTATCTTTCCATTGTTTCGCATTTTTTCTAGGTGGAATCACCGCATGCCCTTGCCGATCTGCAATGACCTGACGGCATTGCTTGGTGTCATAAGCTCCATTGGTATAAACAGAGTTAATCTGCTCATCTTGTGGAATCTGATTAAGTAAATCACCAAGCACCTGTGAATCACTGACATTATTGGTTGTAAGCTGAACTGCTCGTATTTGTAGGGTTTTAGCATCTATACCAATATGAAGTTTACGCCATTGGCGACGATATTCAGGTCCATGTTTCTTGCATTTCCATTCGCCCTCACCTAGAAACTTCATGCCTGTAGAGTCCATGAGTAGATGCAGCCCATCGCTACTTTTTTGGTAGCTGATTACAATATCAATATGCTTTTGTCTTCT
>NZ_BPPH01000103.1:0-606 GCF_021602765.1 Acinetobacter sp. KAM396 | reverse complement strand
CCATTTTTGGTAAAGACCGTATTGTGAATGTGTTCGCAGACAGAGAGTTTATCGGTGAGCAGTGGTTTACATGGTTAATTGAACAAGACATCAACTTCTGCATTCGTGTTAAAAAAACTTCATTGTCACCAATCATTTAGGAAAGAATCATAAAATTAGTGATTTATTTCGCCATCTTAAAGTTGGTCAAATTGAATGTCGTAAACGACGGATTTTGGTTGGTCGGGTGAAACTATATATAAGTGCACTACAGTTAGAAAATGGAGAGCTTTTACTCGTCGTTTCTCCTCAGTTTAATGCCAATGCTATTCAGGATTATGCATTACGCTGGGAAATTGAAACCTTATTCAGTTGTCTCAAAGGACGCGGGTTTAATCTTGAAAATACGCGCTTGACAGACCCTAGACGAGTGAAAAAATTGATTGCGGTGTTAGCTATAAGCTTCTGTTGGTGTTACTTAACGGGTGAATGGCAACATAATCAAAAAAAAGCGATAAAAATAAAGAAGCATGGACGACTCTCAATGAGTTTATTTCGCTATGGTTTAGACTATGTTCAAATGGCGATTCAGCGTTTAATTGGTTTTGGGAAAAAAGAAGAGTTTAA
>NZ_BPPH01000102.1:0-654 GCF_021602765.1 Acinetobacter sp. KAM396 | reverse complement strand
GGCTCTAGACTAGCAGATTTGCACTTAGTTTTACCTAATGAGGTCCCACAACTCTGTTGCTAGCTCATTAGGCTCCCTCATCCAACGCCATTCTGTTTCTTTAAGATGATAATCAAAATACTCTTTTGATATACCGTTGAACTTTGCTAGCCTTCTTTTACAAAAGCTCCAGAATGATTCTATTCCATTTATATGACATTGTCCTCTGGCAAATTCATTCGCTCCATGATTTACTCTAAAATGCTTTGAGTAACCAACATCTACCAAACCATTGTATCCACGCCAACCATCACTATAAATTACACTTTCAAGTGCAACTTTACCTAAGATAACTTGTTGTAATGTAGTCTTTTTACAATCAGGGACTATTTCTGTATAAACTCGACCATTCCTTTCAAATATTCCAAATACAGGTTGTTTTAAAGTACCTCGACCTCGCTTCAACTTCCCATGAAAACCACGTTGTCTTTTTGCTCCAAAATAGCTCTCATCAATTTCAATAGAACCTACAAACTTTGCTCTTAAATCTGTTTGATGATCGTAGATTGCTTCTCTAAAAAGCATGTACCAATAGTTGATGGTATTACGGTTCAAGTTAAGCAATAAGGCTGTTTTAGAAGCAGGAATATCAATGCAAAAGCACTGAATAATTTT
>NZ_BPPH01000101.1:0-666 GCF_021602765.1 Acinetobacter sp. KAM396 | reverse complement strand
GTACTTTAATGAAGAAAATGGGTATTCAGGCGTTATATTGCAAACCAAATTTAAGCCAGGCTAATCAAGCTCACCGTAAATATCCATATCTGCTCAAAGGGTTGGCTATTCAGCGCAGTAATCAAGTGTGGTCTACGGATATAACGTATATCCCTATGGCAAAAGGCTTTGTTTATTTATGTGCTGTGATTGATTGGCATAGCCGCAAGGTACTTGCGCATAGGGTATCGATTAGTATGGAGGTGGATTTTTGTATTTCGGCTTTAAATGAAGCGATTGAAAAATATGGTCGACCTGAAATATTTAATACAGACCAAGGCAGCCAGTTTACCAGTGATGCATTTATTGATGTATTGAAATCAAATGGCATTCAAATCAGTATGGATGGTAAAGGTCGATGGGTAGATAATGTGATGGTTGAACGATTATGGCGGAGCGTTAAATATGAAGAGGTGTATCTCAAAGCTTATAGCAGTGTCACAGATGCGAAAAAGCAATTAAGTGCATATTTTGAGTTTTATAATTTGAAACGACCTCATTCGAGTCTAGACAAAATGACACCAAATGAGTTTTACTATGATCAGCTACCCCAACAAAACAAGGTGGCTTAACTAGAGCGGAATATCACTTATAAATACGCTTTTAGTTGTTCAAACAAGTGGGACC
>NZ_BPPH01000100.1:0-695 GCF_021602765.1 Acinetobacter sp. KAM396 | reverse complement strand
AAAAATGGGAGCCTTAAGCTCCCATTTTTTAAGTAATTTTTTCAAATAAGGCTTGGGTGAGCATCTAAAATTCGAATCAATGTAGCTGCTGGTCCAGTTGGATAGCGTCGTCCCTGTTCCCAATTTTGCAGGGTACGGGGGCTAATATGTAGACGTGCAGCAAATTCATTTTGGCTCAAGCCAGTTTTTTCACGTACTTCTTTAATATCAGGCAATTCGAGTTCTGTAACTCGGCTTGCTTTAACTTCTTTACGTTTGATAGCTCCAGCTTCTTTGATTGAAGCAACCAAGTCATCAAATAAGTTGTTATCCATGAAATTGCTCCTTCACGAGTTGGCGCAGAATGGCGGTTTCCTTATCTGTTAAATTATCTTTTACTGATTTTGGATAAGCCACTAAGAAAAAGATCTGATCATCCTCGGTGACCCAATAATAAATCACCCGTATCCCACCACTTTTCCCTTTGTTACCTTGAGCACAACGTACTTTGCGAATACCACCGCCATTCTTGATTAGGTCACCTCTATCAGGCTGTACCAAAAGATCTTGCTGAAGTTGACGATATTCCTCAGAGATACAAGGTCTTTAATTTGCTTGGTAAAGATGCTGGTTTCAATAAATAACATGGACTCTTTATACGTCAATGGCGTATTTGAATTTTAGCAGTTTCCATAACAAAAAACGAGAGCTGGTAG
>NZ_BPPH01000099.1:0-696 GCF_021602765.1 Acinetobacter sp. KAM396 | reverse complement strand
AGAGATGGATCCGTAAATTTGAACAACTCCTATAAGTGATATTCTGCTCCTCAAATGATGTTATAAACATCAATATATGGAGTATTTTATGGCACGTAGACCAAGAAGAAATCATTCAAATGATTTTAAAGCTAAGGTAGCACTTGCTGCGATTAAAGCAGAAAAAACACTTGCTGAATTGAGTGCTGAGTTTGATGTTCATCAAAACCAAATTATTGACTGGAAAAATCAATTGATCTCAGCTTCCTCGCAAGCTTTCGATCAATCAAAAGCTCCAACAGAACCACCCATCGATCTAAAAAAACTACATGCAAAAATCGGTGAGCAGGCATTAGAAATTGATTTTTTAGAAGGTGTGTTGAAGAAACTGGGCCGCTTCAACCACAAAAGTTAATCGACGACTCACTTCAGATTTCAGTATCTAAGCAAGCTAAGCTGCTGAAAGTCTCCCGTGGTTGTTATTACTATCGCCCAAAACCTGTGAGTGCATCAGATCTGAAGCTGATGCGATGTATTGATGAATTACATATGCAATATCCTTTTGCAGGCAGTCGTATGATGCGTGATTTGTTGAATCGTCAAGGACATCATATAGGACGACGTCATACACGTACTTTAATGAAGAAAATGGGTATTCAGGCGTTATATTGCAAACCAAATTTAAGCCAGGCTAATCAAGCTCACCGTAAATATCCA
>NZ_BPPH01000098.1:0-727 GCF_021602765.1 Acinetobacter sp. KAM396 | reverse complement strand
GAAAACAGTAATCAAAGAACGAAATCTGAATCCTGTGCTTGACTTGGAAGTGTCTGTATAGGACATTTCTATTTGGTTATTAGGTAGGACATTTCTACTTAGGAATAACACGACTTGTAATGCAATTTGCATTACAATATTCCTAGTACATTAAATACTTGGGAAATATGATGGCTACTGTTAACTTCAGGATCGATGAAGCCCTTAAAGAAAAATCTTATTCAATCCTTAAAGAGCAAGGTATTGCACCTACTGATTTCTTCACTAGTATTCTTGAGTATGTTGCTACGACTGGGAAACTGCCTGTCAAAAAAGCTTTGCTTTCGGAAGAAGATGAAGAATTATTAGCTCTTGTCCGTAAGCGCATTAATGATCCTAAAGAGATGTTTGAGGAAGTCACATTAGATGACTTATAAGCTTTTACGTCACAAGGACTTTACAGCAGAATGGGAAAAACTCCCTGTTGCTATACGAGATCAATTTAAAAAGAAACTAGCCAAAGTCATAGAGCAGCCACATATTCCAAAGAATATGCTTAGAGGCGATCTTGCAGGTTGCTATAAAATCAAATTATTAAAAGCTGGTGTCCGACTTGTCTATCAAGTTAAAGATGATCGGCACTGTTGCAAAGTTAGCGATGAGGCAGCCTTTTGTCTTATTCAAAGGCCTTACATTTCAAAAACTCTGCTTACCAGGCGCATTTCGCCCAGGGGATCACCATAATAAA
>NZ_BPPH01000097.1:0-741 GCF_021602765.1 Acinetobacter sp. KAM396 | reverse complement strand
GGCACTGTTGCAAATAACCACGAATGGTAAGCTGAAGACTGTTTTAGCTAAAGGTGCAGCATATGAATCCTTTCCATGGTCGGCATTTTCAGGGCGAAATCATTCTTTGGGCTGTGCGCTGGTATTGTAAATATGGCATTAGCTATCGTGAACTGCAGGAAATGCTGGCCGAACGGGGTGTGAATGTTGATCACACGACTATTTACCGTTGGGTTCAACGTTATGCTCCTGAAATAGAAAAACGTTTACGCTGGTATTGGCGTAATCCTACAGATCTGAGCTCGTGGCATATTGATGAAACCTATGTAAAAGTGAATGGACGATGGTCTTATCTGTATCGTGCAGTCGATCAACGTGGCGATACCATTGATTTTTATCTTTCTTCTAGACGTAATACCAAATCAGCATATTGTTTTCTTGGAAAAATTTTAAATAATGTGAAGAAGTGGCAAATTCCACAAGTGATCAACACGGATAAAGCACCCACATATGGACGTGCTTTATCACGGTTAAAACGGGAAGGTAAATGTCCACCAGACCTTGAGCACAGGCAGATTAAGTATAAAAATAACGTGATTGAATGTGATCATGGCAAGCTAAAGCGGATCATCAGGGCCACATTAGGATTCAAATCTATGAAGACGGCTTATGCCACAATTAAAGGTATTGAAGTCATGCGTGCACTACGTAAAGGACAAGCATCGTCATTTTATTATGGTCAGCCTCAGGGTGAAGTGTGTC
>NZ_BPPH01000096.1:0-779 GCF_021602765.1 Acinetobacter sp. KAM396 | reverse complement strand
TAGATCTCTTGCGAAAGTAAAAACCACCTCAATCTAAGTTTCATGAGATATCAGAACTTAAACCGTTTTTCAGATTCTGAATTTAAACGCTTGGTTGGCGTACCTCGACCAGTTTTTACCGAAATGGTAGAGGTTTTAGAAAAAGCAGAATCACTCAAAAAGAAATCAGGTCGTCCTCATACTTTAGCTATAGAGGATCAGTTGTTATTAACGCTCAATTACTTACGCAACTACAGTACTCAACTGGAATTGGCGGCACACTACCATATCGCTGAAAGTAATGTGAATCGAACCATTAAAAAGGTTGAAGATGCATTGATGAAATCAAGATGTTTTACTCTGCCAAAACGAAGCATTACCACAGCAGACGAACACTTTAACTGGGTCATTATCGATGCGACAGAATGTTCAATAGAACGCCCGAAAAAAAAATCAGAGTAAGTTCTACAGTGGTAAAAAGAAGAAACATACGCTAAAAGCACAAGTGATCTATCATCCGAAGAGCAAACAAATCATAGGGCTAGATATATCGAATGGCAGTCAGCATGACATTAAACTGGCAAGAAAAACGGTTAAGAAATTCAAACATTGTGAATATGTTATGACCGATTTAGGGTACTACGGATTAGAGCAAGATGGCTTTAAATTATTGATGCCAATAAAGAAAAAGAAGAATATACCCTTATTTGATGTTGAGAAAAAGTACAATAAAATGATTGGAAAAATACGAGTTGTGATCGAACACATCAATAGTCAATTGAAGACATTTAGAATATTAA
>NZ_BPPH01000095.1:0-820 GCF_021602765.1 Acinetobacter sp. KAM396 | reverse complement strand
GGCACTGTTGCAAATAGTCGGTGGTGATAAACTTATCATCCCCTTTTGCTGATGGAGCTGCACATGAACCCATTCAAAGGCCGGCATTTTCAGCGTGACATCATTCTGTGGGCCGTACGCTGGTACTGCAAATACGGCATCAGTTACCGTGAGCTGCAGGAGATGCTGGCTGAACGCGGAGTGAATGTCGATCACTCCACGATTTACCGCTGGGTTCAGCGTTATGCGCCTGAAATGGAAAAACGGCTGCGCTGGTACTGGCGTAACCCTTCCGATCTTTGCCCGTGGCACATGGATGAAACCTACGTGAAGGTCAATGGCCGCTGGGCGTATCTGTACCGGGCCGTCGACAGCCGGGGCCGCACTGTCGATTTTTATCTCTCCTCCCGTCGTAACAGCAAAGCTGCATACCGGTTTCTGGGTAAAATCCTCAACAACGTGAAGAAGTGGCAGATCCCACGATTCATCAACACGGATAAAGCGCCCGCCTATGGTCGCGCGCTTGCTCTGCTCAAACGCGAAGGCCGGTGCCCGTCTGACGTTGAACACCGACAGATTAAGTACCGGAACAACGTGATTGAATGCGATCATGGCAAACTGAAACGGATAATCAACGCCACGCTGGGATTTAAATCCATGAAGACGGCTTACGCCACCATCAAAGGTATTGAGGTGATGCGTGCACTACGCAAAGGCCAGGCCTCAGCATTTTATTATGGTGATCCCCTGGGCGAAATGCGCCTGGTAAGCAGAGTTTTTGAAATGTAAGGCCTTTGAATAAGACAAAAGGCTGCCTCATCGCTAACTTTGCAACAGTGCC
>NZ_BPPH01000094.1:0-830 GCF_021602765.1 Acinetobacter sp. KAM396 | reverse complement strand
TTGCCGCCTCCCCGGAGCTTTTCGCAGGCTATCACGTCTTTCTTCGCCTCTGACTGCCAAGGCATCCACCACATGCACTTAATTACTTGACTATACAACCCCAAACAGTCGTTAATCCCTACAAGTAGGATTAAGACAATTAAATAAATAATCTATGATCTATTTAATCTACAGTTCAAAGTCTCGTGCACTTAAGCACCGTACAGCTTCAATCTAAATTCATATACCAAAACGCTTGATTCAGTTAATTTGCTAGTGCTCATTTCAATTCGTAATTAAACCGTAACACCAAAGCATTACTGTCAATCCTATATGAAATGAGTTGAACAATTTATTTCAGACTCAATTTTTGCCAATCTGTTAATGATTCACTGCATCCTCGTCGGACTGCAGTCAACTGTGATAAATCACAGAATTTAATAAGCTTATACTTACTAAATTCTGTAATCTTTAGCTTAAAGCTCCAGTATATGTGTGCCTGCGCACAGCATAGCTGTTTGCTTAAATTCTCGGGAAAAGCAGTGCTTTTCTATTCCTCGAATTTGGTGGAGACTAGGAGAGTCGAACTCCTGACCTCCTGCGTGCAAAGCAGGCGCTCTACCAACTAAGCTAAGTCCCCAGCTTATCATCTGTGATTCGATGTATCAGATTATAGCCTGCGCACTCACTCACGTTCGTTTGCCTTGCGCTTCGCCTTAAAGCAGTGCTTTAAGTCTTGCTCATGGTGGGTCTGACAAGACTTGAACTTGTGACCCCACGCTTATCAAGCGTGTGCTCTAACCAACTGAGCTACAGACCCTGAGAAAAATCAAAGCATCGCTTTGTATTTT
>NZ_BPPH01000093.1:0-848 GCF_021602765.1 Acinetobacter sp. KAM396 | reverse complement strand
TTGCTGAATATATATCCATGTTCATGGATTAAGTCCCCACTTGTTTTTAGGTGGGAACTAAATTAAGGCTTATAGGATCGCTTGGTAAGGCTGTGTTAGCCGGATGCTTACTATTATACAAGCTTCTTATCGTTTGTTAATGACAATCATGATATACGCACGGCAGTTGAAACATTCAAAAGCTATATTCATTTAAGTTATCTCATAGCTGGTCAAAAACTACTAAAATATCATCCAGATATGCCTAATGAATTGGCTAAAAAAATTATGGGCCACAATGCAACGTTTAAAAATTTGCAAATAACAAATGATGAAAAAGACTTTAATTTTGAAAAAAACCAGGCCGTTCTAGCCACTATATTATTGAATGATCAAACAAACTGGCTTCAGAGTAATGCTACTGACATTCTTGAAGAACTTTCAGTACAAACAAATCAACCTCATGACTATTTTGCTTTCTTCGCCGGCACAGAAGATTCTAAAATTTCACTTCAACGCATTTATGAAACGCTCAATATATTGGAGACTACTAAAGATCCTAAAAGTGCAGCTCAACGTATATGCTTACCAGAAGAGCTCGTAGATTATTGGTATAAAAATGCCCTAGATTTAGCAGACATTAAATCAAAAAAAGGGAATCCTCGTTTATTTAGTATTGATAGCTCAACCCTTTTAAAGCCAGCGATGCTTGATACCGCTGAAGAGCTTCATGCGGTGACTTATTTTTTTGAACATCTGTAAGCATCCGGCTAACACAGCCTTACCAAGCGATCCTATAAGCCTTAATTTAGTTCCCACCTAAAAACAAGTGGGGACTTAATCCATGAACATGGATATATATTCAGCAA
>NZ_BPPH01000092.1:0-887 GCF_021602765.1 Acinetobacter sp. KAM396 | reverse complement strand
TTTTAAAGTTGTATATCATGAAATTATTAAAAATATTGAGTTTAGTTTGCTTAAGCATAAGTATTGGGGCTTGTGCTGAGCATAGTATGAGTCGAGCAAAAACAAGTACAATTCCACAAGTGAATAACTCAATCATCGATCAGAATGTTCAAGCGCTTTTTAATGAAATCTCAGCTGATGCTGTGTTTGTCACATATGATGGTCAAAATATTAAAAAATATGGCACGCATTTAGACCGAGCAAAAACAGCTTATATTCCTGCATCTACATTTAAAATTGCCAATGCACTAATTGGTTTAGAAAATCATAAAGCAACATCTACAGAAATATTTAAGTGGGATGGAAAGCCACGTTTTTTTAAAGCATGGGACAAAGATTTTACTTTGGGCGAAGCCATGCAAGCATCTACAGTGCCTGTATATCAAGAATTGGCACGTCGTATTGGTCCAAGCTTAATGCAAAGTGAATTGCAACGTATTGGTTATGGCAATATGCAAATAGGCACGGAAGTTGATCAATTTTGGTTGAAAGGGCCTTTGACAATTACACCTATACAAGAAGTAAAGTTTGTGTATGATTTAGCCCAAGGGCAATTGCCTTTTAAACCTGAAGTTCAGCAACAAGTGAAAGAGATGTTGTATGTAGAGCGCAGAGGGGAGAATCGTCTATATGCTAAAAGTGGCTGGGGAATGGCTGTAGACCCGCAAGTGGGTTGGTATGTGGGTTTTGTTGAAAAGGCAGATGGGCAAGTGGTGGCATTTGCTTTAAATATGCAAATGAAAGCTGGTGATGATATTGCTCTACGTAAACAATTGTCTTTAGATGTGCTAGATAAGTTGGGTGTTTTTCATTATTTATAAGAATTAGAAGTTTGAGGTTAATCTATT
>NZ_BPPH01000091.1:0-902 GCF_021602765.1 Acinetobacter sp. KAM396 | reverse complement strand
TCTCCAACTCGTCACTACGCGCACGTAGACTGCCCGGGCCACGCCGATTATGTTAAAAACATGATTACTGGTGCTGCTCAGATGGACGGCGCGATCCTTGTATGTGCTGCGACTGACGGTCCAATGCCACAAACTCGTGAACACATCCTTCTTTCTCGTCAGGTAGGTGTACCTTACATCATCGTATTCTTAAACAAATGCGACCTTGTAGACGACGAAGAACTTCTTGAACTAGTTGAAATGGAAGTTCGTGAACTTCTTTCTACTTACGACTTCCCAGGTGATGACACTCCAGTTATCCGTGGTTCAGCTCTTCTTGCGCTTAACGGTGACGCTGGTCAATATGGTGAAGCTGCAGTTGAAGCTCTTGTTGAAGCGCTTGACACTTACATCCCAGAGCCAGTACGTGCAATTGACCAAGCATTCTTAATGCCAATCGAAGACGTATTCTCTATTTCTGGTCGTGGTACAGTAGTAACTGGCCGTGTAGAAACTGGTATCGTGAAAGTAGGCGAAGAAGTTGAAATCGTAGGTATCAAAGACACAGTTAAAACAACTGTAACTGGCGTAGAAATGTTCCGTAAACTTCTAGACGAAGGTCGTGCGGGCGAGAACTGTGGTGTTCTTTTACGTGGTACTAAGCGTGAAGACGTACAACGTGGTCAAGTACTTGCTAAACCAGGTACAATCAAGCCACACACTAAATTCGATGCGGAAGTATACGTACTTTCTAAAGAAGAAGGTGGTCGTCACACTCCATTCCTTAACGGTTACCGTCCACAATTCTATTTCCGTACAACTGACGTAACTGGTGCAATCCAGTTGAAAGAAGGCGTTGAAATGGTAATGCCAGGTGACAACGTTGAAATGTCAGTAGAATTAATCCACCCAATCGCAATGGA
>NZ_BPPH01000090.1:0-937 GCF_021602765.1 Acinetobacter sp. KAM396 | reverse complement strand
GTAAGCGTCCGCTGAACACACCTTCTGAATTCATCCTATAAGCCTTAATTTAGTCCCCACTTAGAAACAAGTGGGGACTTAAATTTATGACTACAAATCATCAGACATCCATCGCATCTCTTGCGAAAAAACGAAGAACATACAGTGCTGAATTTAAACAGCAGATCGTTCAGGCTTGTAAAGCACCGGACGTTTCAATTGCTTCAGTCGCTTTGCAACATGGATTGAATACAAATCTTGTATCCAAATGGATTCGCTTAATTGATGCTAAGCCAGGGAGTGATCGCTCACCACTACCGAATAAACCTGCATTTATTGCCTTATCTTGCTCTGCACCATTAGATCCTACTCCTACTGACATGTTAAAAGTTCAAATTACTTTACCCCACTCAAAAGCAGAAATTGGCTTGAAATGGCAAGTATCAGAAATACCTGCCTTGGCAGAATTACTCAAGGTGCTGGCAACATGATCCGTATCGATGAAATCTGGCTTTCTACCCAACCTCTGGATATGCGAGCAGGGATGGATACTGTCATGGCTCAGGTGGTGAGAGCCTTTGGCTACATTAAACCGCATTGTGCTTACCTGTTCTGTAATAAACGTGGCCATCGCATGAAAGTGCTGGTACATGATGGACTGGGCATCTGGCTGTGTGCCCGGCGGTTGGAACAGGGAAAATTCCACTGGGCTAAAGTTCACCAGGGTGAAAGCGTAGCTCTCAACCCGGAACAGTTACAGGCATTAATCCAGGGTTTGCCTTGGCAGCGCATTGGACGACAGCAGGTGGTCACAATGCTCTAAACCAGGCTCGACCATTCTGCCATCCTCCAAACGTTCTATTTCATTCTTCTCATGACCTCAGGCATACTGCGGTCATGAATACGCTGCCTGACTTAAGCCAACTGACCCATGAACAACTGCTGGAATTTACCCGGC
>NZ_BPPH01000089.1:0-992 GCF_021602765.1 Acinetobacter sp. KAM396 | reverse complement strand
GGCAGAGTAAAACTTGAAGTGCGACATAAACCACCTAATTAATTTAAAGGGTTTATGGAGTATATAAAATTGTCATACCATCATCTTAACTTTGAAGATCGTACTGCATTAATGCTTGAGTCAAGAAAAGAAGGCTTTTCAGCCAGAAAATTTGCTGAACTTATTAAAAGACATCCTAGTACGATCTATCGTGAGCTTAAAAGAAATAGCATCAATGACGTTTATCAAGCTCGATATGCTTCTGATAACACTTTTGCTAGACGTAGACGTGGTCACAGAAAACTCAAAATCGATTCAATCCTCTGGAAATTTATTGTTGAAGCGATCCGTTGTTTATGGTCTCCTCAGCAAATAGCAAAGCGTTTAAAGACATTTCCTGATTTGGATCAAACAATGAATGTAAGCCATACAACGATTTATTCAACGATACGAGCATTACCCAAGGGTGAGTTGAAAAAAGACTTATTATCCTGTCTACGTCATGAAAATAAAAAGCGAAAAGCTAACGGTGAACCTAAAAAAGATTCTATATTACAGGATATTAAAACTATTCATGAGCGCCCAGCCGAAGTTCAAGAAAGAAAAATACCGGGTCATTGGGAAGCTGATTTAATTAAAGGTAAAGACAATAAAAGTTCGATAGCAACACTTATTGAACGAAATACACGGCTCTGTATCTTGGCAACATTACCTGATGCAAAGGCAGAATCAGTGCGCAAGGCTTTAACTGAAGCTCTGAAATATTTACCTGCAGAACTGCGTAAAACGTTGACCTATGACCGTGGACGCGAGATGGCAGAACATAAAATACTTGAAGAAGATTTAGGCATAGATGTATATTTCTGTGACCCACATTCACCCTGGCAAAAAGGCACATGCGAAAATATGAATGGTTTAATTAGGCAATATTTACCTAAAGGGATTGATTTAAATCAGGCAGATCAGCATTATTTAAATCAAGTTGCCATGTCACTGAATACTCGTCCTAGAAA
>NZ_BPPH01000088.1:0-1102 GCF_021602765.1 Acinetobacter sp. KAM396 | reverse complement strand
AGGATCTAAAAGTAGAATTTTCTCTTAAGATACGAGCAGGAGATTCTGCATGAAAACATCTAAATTTACTGACAGTCAGATCATGTCCATCTTGAAACAGGCAGAATCTGGCACACCTGTAGCGACCCTTTGCCGTGAACACGGCATGAGTAATGCTACCTTTTATAAATGGCGTGCCAAATATGGTGGTATGGATACATCATTAATGGCTCGACTGAAAGAGCTAGAAGCCGAAAATACCAGACTTAAAAAGATGTATGCGGAAGAGCGATTAAAGGCCGAAATCATCCAGGAAGCGATGGCAATGAGCAGCACTGCTGCGCAAGGGTAAAGCCATCTTGCCGGCGTAAGATGGCTCAACAAGCCGTTGCCCTGCATGCGGTTAGTATCCGTTTAGCTTGTTCTGCATTTGACATTAGTGAAACCTGCTACCGTTATCAGGCTAAACTTTGCGATGACAATGCATTAATTGCTAAACAGCTCATTGAACTCACTGAGGAAAATTCCGATTGGGGATTTGGTCTGTGCTTCTCATATTTACGACATGTTGAGAATCACTGCTGGAATCACAAGCGGGTTTACCGCATTTACTGTGAGTTGGAACTAAATCTGCGTATTAAACCGAGAAGAAGACTAAAACGGCATGCGCCTGAACCATTGAAAGAACCAATCCGAGAAAATCAGGTTTGGTCATTAGATTTTATGCATGATCAGCTTTCCGATGGTCGCAAGTTTCGATTATTGAATGTGATTGATGATTACCGCCGCGAAGGCCTAGCCATTGAAGCAGGGTTCTCATTGCCCACAATCAGGGTTATTCGTACGTTGAATCAATTGCTGGAGTGGAGAGAAAAACCGTTAGTGATCCGATGCGATAATGGTCCCGAATTTATCAGTCACGAATTTGTGCGCTGGGCTACTGAGCACGGTATTCGTATTGAATATATTCAACCGGGTAAGCCACAGCAGAATGCGTATATTGAACGCTATAATCGGACCATACGTTATAGTTGGCTGAGCAAGCATTTATTTGATACTTTGGATGAAGTACAAGATTATGCAACAAACTGGTTGTGGCATTACAACCATGAAAGACCACATC
>NZ_BPPH01000087.1:0-1119 GCF_021602765.1 Acinetobacter sp. KAM396 | reverse complement strand
GTATTCGCGGCGGTCTTCCGCTGTACCATCGGTCTTTTTCCTGAGTTCTGCTTCTATCGCATACAGTTTCTGAATCAGCACTAAGGCCTGTTCAGCGACCTGACTTTTCCCAGTTACATGCAGTTCATGGAATTTACGACGTGCATGGGCCATGCAGCCCACCTCAATGACCTGACCTGATTTAAAGCGTGCTTTATAACCGCTGTAATCATCACAGACCAGATGGCCCTGCCAGTCTTTCAGGAACGCTTCAGCATGCTGACCTGAACGACTATCCTGAAAGTCATAGATCACGGCTTGAACTGGATTGTACTGTGTAGTGGCATAGGCCCAGACATAACCTTTCTTCGGTTTTTTATCATTCTCACCCATCCGCATGATGGTGACCGGCGTTTCATCGGCATGGATCACCCGCTGTTGCAGCACCACCTGTTTTAAGGCATTGGCCAGAGGTTCCAGTTCCACACCGCAGCGACCAATCCAGTCAGATAACGTGGATCTGGACAGATCAATGCCAGCCCGCTGATAGATCAGGCGCTGACGGTACAGCGGCAAATGATCGGCATACTTCGATACCAGCACATGGCTGAGCAGTTCAGGACTGGCAATACCTTTATCAATCACATAGGCGGGCATCGCTTGCTGAGTCAGGGTGTCGCACTGATCACAGACCCATTTGCCACGTACATGCTGTTCCTTATAGAACTGTGCCGGTCTGAAATGCAGTTTTTCACTGATATCTTCGCCGATACGACGTAACTGGCAGCCACAACTGCATTGGGTTGATGCAGGTTCATGCTCAATACGGATGGTGTGTAGATGATCTGGCAGCAGTCGACGTTTAGGTTTGTTGACTGTGGCTTTCTGTGTCGCTGCATGGGTTTTATCTGCATTTAATCGTTCTAATTCCAGATCAACGGCTGCGATATCTTCTTCGACCGCCTCATCCCACAGATGGATTTGTTTTGCGGTGAGATGTTCGTTTTTACTGCCGAATTTATGCTGTTTAAACAGCGCCAGTTCATGCT
The DNA here is from genome assembly GCF_021602765.1 of Acinetobacter sp. KAM396. Taxonomy (NCBI): domain Bacteria; kingdom Pseudomonadati; phylum Pseudomonadota; class Gammaproteobacteria; order Moraxellales; family Moraxellaceae; genus Acinetobacter; species Acinetobacter sp. KAM396. The sequence continues at coordinate 91 of NZ_BPPH01000087.1, read as the reverse complement.
CGTATTTTTGATTGAGAATAGAAAGATGCTGAACTTTAGAATCTAATTGCTGATTGGTGACTTCAAGATGTTGAACTTTGGCATCTAATTG
>NZ_BPPH01000086.1:0-1161 GCF_021602765.1 Acinetobacter sp. KAM396 | reverse complement strand
CAGCGTTTAATTGGTTTTGGGAAAAAAGAAGAGTTTAAGGAAATTTTGGCAATTTTAAGAAGGCAGAATCCTGATAGGATAAGGGTTCTGTGAAATTTGTCGTGTACAGAGTCCGAATTTATGACAAATCTGAAAGTAAAACCAAGAATGATTACTTTATGGATATGTTAAGTGAAGTACTCAGTTGGGGTGCAAAGATTCAATTTATTACAGGTGATAGTTGGTATTCATCGACTGGAAATCTAAAAACCATAAGAAAATATGGTATTCGATTTATGTTTGGTATCGACTGTAACCGTAAGGTTTCCCCAGAAAAAGGACAATGGTTTCAACTGCGTTTATTGCCAGATTTCCATCAGGGTCAAGTGGTCTGGCTCAAAGATTTTGGCTTTGTACAATTATTTAAGACTCAGTTAAAAGAACAGCAGAGGTTTTATATTGTGCATCAAGATGAAGATGATTTATTGTCCTTTGAGGGTTTTCATGAATTACATTCAAGTCATTGGAAATTAGAGCAATATCACCGGGTGATTAAACAGGTTTGTCATATTGAAAAGTTTCAAGTAAGACGATCTAAACTGATTTTGAATCATATTTTTTTCAGCCTTGATGGCCTACGTCGAGATACAAAAGAACCAGTTTGAGCGGATCTTTGAAAATGTATATCGTTGGCAGAAGAAATTATTTAGACCAGTTATCAAAAACTTCATTGATGACTTTATTCTCGATAAAAATCATCTGCTACCACAGAGAATCTATAAATAATAGTGCGTAAGTCCTAATTAATTAAACAATAACAAGTATTTATTAGCGAGTGTCTACGAGCGCCACAACAAAAATTCGCGCCTAGACTCTCTGAAAAACAGCTTTTTAGGCTGAGAAGCCTAAATAAGCGTAAATTATATGCAGATATTTGCACCTAGACCGAGCGGAGCGAGCAAAAAAACTTCTGAGCGAAGCGAAGTCATAGTTGCTTTTGCTTTTTACATAATTTTAGAAGGTATTTGCAAAAAATTGCCCCTACGAATCGAGCGAAAGCGAGATTCAATAGGTAATCCCCCCTAAAAATAATAGGATCTAAAAGTAGAATTTTCTCTTAAGATACGAGCAGGAGATTCTGCATGAAAACATCTAAATTTACTGACAGTCAGATCATGTCCA
>NZ_BPPH01000085.1:0-1254 GCF_021602765.1 Acinetobacter sp. KAM396 | reverse complement strand
TGAAAAGGTTACCGACACACAAAGTGACCCAAATTGAAGAATTGCTGCCGCACTGCTGGAAACCTAAATCGAATTAAAAAATAGGTATGGGATTCAGCGGACGCTTACGATTTTACAAAAAAGTCGTCAGGATATTATTCAGTGGTGTAGCGATAAGGGATTCGAAACCTCACTTGCTGAGTTTGCACTTGACCATGTTGATTTCCTGTCTTTCAATGCTGAAGATAGCGACTCTGTATTTATAGGCGAAATAGAAGAGAAATTATCCAATATCGAACTCACTACACGTAAAGCCAAACAGTTAAGAGATCAGTTTAAAAAATTGATTTCTCGTTCTTCTTTTGGTCCAATACATCGCAAAGACTTTGAAAATTTTATTTGCCATGCTCTTGAAGAAGATAGAAGCCAATGGCTATCAGATCCTATCAAAATTAACCTTTCTACTTCAACCAGTCAGTACCAAGACTTAAACTTAGATATTCGTGATTTCAATGGTCCTGATCGTGCCCAAAAAACCTCCAGCGACTGGAACAACCTAATCAAAAAAGCGGTATCGATTGGGGATTTCATTCATAGCAGTGGTGACCGTAGAACCCTCCTTATAGACGGTAAACAAAGAATGTCCACCGCATGTATGCTTGGCTATGTATTTAGTGCCACACGTAATTTCCTACTTGAAATAGAACATAATGGCCTCGCTTATCGCACTGATGACCATAAACAGAAAGAGGGACAATTTTTTAATAAAATCGCCCCTGTTGAGCTACAGGGAGAAACTGAAGCCATAGTTACTATCGGATTTCCTACAGCTATAGGTAAAGACATTGACTCTACAATAAATGAAGTAAAGAGCTTACCTAGACTGAATCTAGAAAGCTCTTATGCGATTGATAATATGGAAACTCTAAATCTTGCTGTGAGAGAGGCAAAATCCGCTTTAGTTTCATTCAAATCTGAAAATAAGTTATCTAAATTACACCTCTTTATTAAAGCACCCTCAGTTTTTGCAATGGTCTTGGGACATCGTTTGAATGGTGTTTGTGATATTCAGCTTTACGATTGGGTAGATGGGCAATATATCCCTACGGCCGAGCTGAGCATATAAGAAGAATTGACTAGTCGATAATATTACTAATAGAGAGGTTGAGAGGTGGTCCCACTTGTTTGAACAACTAAAAGCGTATTTATAAGTGATATTCCGCTCTAGTTAAGCCACCTTGTTTTGTTGGGGTAGCTGATCATAGTAAAACTCAT
>NZ_BPPH01000084.1:0-1286 GCF_021602765.1 Acinetobacter sp. KAM396 | reverse complement strand
AAAGCCTTTGTCGCAACATTAGGGTATTCCAGAGCGACTTTCGTGAAATTTTATGATCATGAACGTACCGATGCATGGATCGATGGTCTAGAAAATGCATTTCAGTTCTTTGCAGGAGTACCTCAGGAAATCCTGTTTGATAACGCTAAAACGATCATGATTGAACGGGATGCCTATCAGGAGGGGCAGCATAAATGGAATCCCAAACTGCTCGACTGCGCCAAGAAATACAGCTTTCGTCCTCGCGTATGTAAGCCCTACCGTGCACAGACCAAAGGCAAAGTTGAACGCTTTAATGGATACCTCAAATCAAGCTTTATTGTGCCATTGAAAGCAAGCCTGAAGACTTCGGGTTTACTGTTAGATGTTGATGTCGCCAATGCCCACATTGGCCGGTGGCTGCATGAAACCGCCAATCAGCGGATTCATGCCACCACGCAAGAAAAACCGGCTGTTCGACTGCAACAGGAGCAGCAAAAATTTACGCCATTACCGCAATCAGATACGGGTTCTGGCACTGTACCTGTTGCAGCAGCACAGCATGTCATGCCCTACGAGAGTTTGCAGCATCCCTTATCGGTATATGACCAGTTGCTGGGAGTTTCCTGATGAATCTGCAATACGACCGTATAGAGCAACTTTGCCAAAAGCTCAATCTGCCTGCCATCGCATCACAATGGTCACATCATGCACAACAAACATTAGGTCAAGATGGAAGTTATGCCGACTTTGTTGAAGCGATCTTGACGCATGAATATGCTGCCAGGCAACAGCGCAGTCAGCAGGTACTGATGAAACTCTCAGGCCTGCCTCAAGTCAAAACCCTGGAAGACTATGATTTTAATTATGCCCTAGGGGCCCCTAAATCACAGGTGATTGAACTGTTCAATCTGAGCTTTATTGCTAGAGCAGAAAATGTGGTGTTTCTCGGGGCTAGCGGAGTAGGAAAAACGCACTTATCTATGGCATTAGGCTATAAGGCCATCATGAACAACATTAAAATCAAGTTCATTACCGCCGCCGATCTCATGCTGCAACTGAGTACAGCCTATCAGCAAGGTAAACTGAAAACCTATATGCAACGTGCGGTACTGGGACCAAAGTTACTGATTATCGATGAAATTGGTTATTTACCGTTTGGACGTGAAGAAGCGAATCTGTTCTTTAACGTGATTGCCAAGCGTTATGAAAAAGGCAGTACGATATTGACGAGTAACTTACCCTTTAGCCAATGGTCTAAGTCATTTGCGGATGATGTTACGTTGACCGCTGCGATGTTAGATCGG
>NZ_BPPH01000083.1:0-1296 GCF_021602765.1 Acinetobacter sp. KAM396 | reverse complement strand
CAGAAGAAATTATTTAGACCAATCATCAAAGACTTCATTGATGACTTTATTCTCGATAAAAATCATCTGCTACCACAGAGAATCTATAAATGATAGTGCGTAAGTCCTATTATTTTTCAGAGCTTGAAGTATCTGACCAAGAGTTTATCGCTGTGGGTTTGGATCGAAATAAAAACCATCCATATTTACAGGATCCTCTTGGATTTGTTCATAAGGATCTGGTTTTAAATTATTCATATAAGTCATTACATCTTTTGCTTGATCCGAAGTAATCAAGTCACTAAGATCTTTTAAGCCTTTTTTCATTCCTGCTTCCGTTACTGGCTTGCGGTTGAGAGCCTGTTGTCTTGATTTTTCCATTTGACGTTTATTTTCCCTTTCGCGCATCTGATTTTCATCTCTACGTTGAGCCTGAATCGCCTGAACTCGTTGTGCATCCTGCCTTTGTCGCTCTACCAAACGCTGTGTTTCCATATGCCCCCTGTTAATTACCTCTTGAGAATCATATGCAAAGACAGCTGTAACTGGAGATACTAGAACACATGTAAGCAAGATTTTATTTAAAGATTTCATATTCATTTTTTCTCATAATTCTCATAATTTGGTTGTTAAATAACCCTCCATTATGTATGAAGAGGTAGTATATATATTGACAGATATATGTACTATTCAACAAAGAAATTGGTACTCAGCTAGACTTTTTTCAGTTCAATGACGCGATAGGTAGCTTATCAAGATTTAAACCAAGTGAAACACGGCATTCACTTATAGATATTAATCCATATTCTCATAATTAAGTATATGGCAATTAATTGTTTACTTAGATTCGGCTCTGTTGCACAAAGATATACAGGTTTATACAGCAGGATAAAAGCAAAGGTGGTGTGCTCTTCCACAACCTCCATTCCAGAAAGCAAAGAAAGAAAAAATATGGCTCTATTGAGAATCGTGGTCAGCTGACAAACCGCAAAAGCATTCACCACAGATCTGCTGAGATTGAGCAGAGAACTCGCTTTGGGGACCTGGGAATAGACACGATTGTTGGTAAAAATCACCAACAATCCTTGGTTTCAATTGTCGATCAGGATACAGGTTATTTATGGCTGAAGAAGTGCAGCGCGCGAAAGGCTGAGGAAATTTGCCAAGCAATCATCAGCCTGCTTGGTAATCCCCCCTAAAAATAAAAGGATCTAAAAGTAGAATTTTCTCTTAAGATACGAGCAGGAGATTCTGCATGAAAACATCTAAATTTACTGACAGTCAGATCATGTCCATCTTGAAACAGGCAGAATCTGG
>NZ_BPPH01000082.1:0-1373 GCF_021602765.1 Acinetobacter sp. KAM396 | reverse complement strand
AAAGAATGATTTCGCCCTGAAAATGCCGACCATGGAAAGGATTCATATGCTGCACCTTTAGCTAAAACAGTCTTCAGCTTACCATTCGTGGTTATTTGCAACAGTGCCATTATTAGTAACTTGCTACAGACTGACCGTCTGAATTAACCAGACAGTATAGCCGACGAAAAATAGTACTAAAGTAGTGCCAGAAGTACGACCGAATACACGCTTGGTTTTAAATGCAAATAGACACATCACAAACAGTAGTAAGGTTAAGAGACTCATCGCTAATATATCACGCGACAGAATAATGCTACTCGGAGTAATAGGCGCAATGAGTGCTGCTATACCTACGACTCCTAAAGTATTAAAAACGTTAGAGCCTATAATATTACCCAAAGCCATATCATGCTCACCTTTACGTGCGGCCGACAAGCTCGCAACTAATTCAGGCAGTGACGTACCGATAGCGACGATAGTGAGACCAATGATAAGCTCACTCAAGCCCCATAAAGTAGCAAGTTCAGTAGCGCCCCAAACGATAGCGCGCGAGCTTAGTATTAATACGAACAAACCAAGAAATAACCTACCTAAACCTTGTGCCATACTGTGTTCAGCCTTTGCAGTTTCTTCTACAGTATCGTCTTCATGTTCGTGGTTGCCTTCACGCATGCTCAAGATGATTTGTATGCCTAAGACAACGACTAGAAGCACTATCAATACTATACCGTCGGTATTACCTAAGACACCATCGCTTAATTGCCAAGCAGCTACTGCCGTCACCAACAGTAGTAAAGGCATATCACGATTGATAATACTTTTTCGGATAATAATTGGACTTATTAATACCGTTGCGCCTAATACTAAGGCGATATTAACAATGTTAGAACCATAAGCATTACCCAATGCCAGCCCAGGGCTACCTTCTAAAGCAGCTAACATGGACACTATCATCTCTGGTGATGAAGTGCCTACACCTAGAATGATGACACCAATCAAAAAGCTGGGTACATTCAGCTTATTAGCTAAAGCGACGGCACCATCAATAAAAACATCAGCACTCCAAACCAAGATTGCTAGACCTACTACTACTACTGCTAGCATTGCTAACCACATCAGTGCGTTTCCTTATAAAAATTAGAGTAATCGTTAAGAAAAATGGGCATAAAAAATTGAGCAATAGAAGGCTCAGTTTTATAGTAGCATAAGCAACCAGCGCAATTATGAGGAAAGGTATTATTGTTTTTTATACTTTGAAGTCCTTAATGTCTCATTCAGTCTGGCACTGTTGCAAATAACCACGAATGGTAAGCTGAAGACTGTTTTAGCTAAAGGTGCAGCATATGAATCCTTTCCATGGTCGGCATTTTCAGGGCGAAATCATTCTTTGG
>NZ_BPPH01000081.1:0-1379 GCF_021602765.1 Acinetobacter sp. KAM396 | reverse complement strand
TATATATACAAATAAATTAATGTTATATATTTACATAAATTTATTTGTATGCCTATATAACATACAAGGCAAGTATATGTCTCTTGGAGTACCAACAAAATGACCTCAATCCAGAAAGCAAATGCACCACCACGAGGAATAGCCGATATGTTGGTAGTCAAAGATAATGCGTTAATTAACGCCAGTTATAATTTAGAGTTAGTTGAACAAAGATTGATTTTATTAGCAATTATTGAAGCAAGAGAAACAGGAAAGGGAATTAATGCCAATGATGCCTTAACCATCCATGCCTCAAGTTATATTCAAAATTTTAATGTTCAAAAGCATACAGCCTATGGTGCGTTGAAAGATGCTTGCCGAGACCTATTTTCAAGGCAATTTAGTTATCAAGAGTTATCACCGAAAGGTAATGTTATAAATCAGACATCAAGGTGGGTGAGCCAAATTGGTTATATTCAGGAGGAAGGTAGTGTACAACTAATCTTCGCTCCTGCCGTTGTTCCACTTATTACACAGTTAGAACAGCAGTTTACCAGTTACGACCTAGAGCAAGTCTCAATTCTTAAAAGCAAGTATGCAACTCGCTTGTATGAAATACTTATTTCATGGCGTAGCGTAGGCAAAACACCAATGATAGGGCTAGAGGAACTGAGAAGAAAACTAGGACTAGGTGTTAATGACTATAAGCTTTTAGCAAACTTTAAATTACGGGTATTAGAGCTTGCACTTGAACAGATTAATGAACATACAGACATTTTTGTAAAATACGAGCAGCATAAAAAAGGACGGTCAATTGTTGGTTTTTCATTCAAGTTTAAACAAAAACAACAGTCAAAAATTGAAAAACCGATTGATCAGAAGCGAGATCCAAAGACCGTTGATATGTTCACAGGTAAAACTGATGCTGAGACAAAAAACATAGCTAGAGCAGTTGTTAAAGACACCTCACCGCCTGCGAATCCCTTGTTGCATAGGGCAAGTCGTATCACAACGTCAATTATCACCCATAAACTGCACGAACGTTTCAAACATGGCGATGAGGGTTTATCTAGTACATTGAAGCGTATTCAAGGCGAAATTATGGAGGGAGGGGAGGAAACGGCAGACTACTGGCAATCAAAACTTGAGGATTTTGGGATAAATTTTGATTAAAAAATACCCATGATTTTTGTATCGTAAAGCAGTAAACTTGAGCGAATAATTGGAGTACCAACTATGAATACAAGGTTTGATCCTATCGTGTCAGAGTTTGAAAGTTCTGACCATGAAGCAGAATACAATGCGTGGTTTATTGCAAAAGTTGAGAAATCACTAGCCGATTCACGCCCCACCATTCCCCATGACCAAGTAGTGGCACGTATGAAAAAACGTCGTGAGGA
>NZ_BPPH01000080.1:0-1441 GCF_021602765.1 Acinetobacter sp. KAM396 | reverse complement strand
CTGAGTCAGGGTGTCACACTGATCACAGACCCATTTACCACGCACATGCTGTTCCTTATAGAACTGTGCCGGTCTGAAATGCAGTTTTTCACTGACATCTTCGCCGATACGCCGGAGTTGGCATCCACAAGCACATTGGGTTGATGCAGGTTCATGCTCAATACGGATGGTGTGTAGATGATCTGGCAGTGGTCGACGTTTAGGTTTATTGGTTTTGGCTTTGTGTGTCGCTGCATTGGTTTTATCTGCATTTAGCCGTTCCAGTTCTAGATCAACCGCGGCAATATCTTCTTCAACCGCTTCATCCCACAGATGGATTTGTTTTGCCGTTAAGTGTTCATTCTTTTGGGCGAATTTGTGCTTTTTAAACAGCGCCAGTTCATGCTCGTATTTTTGATTGAGAATAGAAAGATGTTGAACTTTAGAATCTAATTGCTGATTGGTGACTTCAAGATGTTGAACTCTGGCATCTAATTGCTGGTTTGATTGTGCTAGAGACTGATGCTGCATCGCCAACTGCCGGGTAAATTCCAGCAGTTGTTCATGGGTCAGTTGGCTTAAGTCAGGCAGCGTATTCATGACCGCAGTATGCCTGAGGTCATGATGCAGAGGAAATAGAACGTTTGGAGAATAGCAGAATGGATGAGCCTGGTTTAGAGCATTGTTACCACTTGCTGCAGTCCGATTCTTTGCCAGGGCAAACCCTGGATCAGTGCCTGTAACTGCTCCGGGCTGATCGCCATACTTTCACCCTGGTGAACTTTAGCCCAGTGGAATTTCCCCTGTTCCAGCCGCCGGGCACACAGCCAGATACCCAGTCCATCATGCACCAGCACTTTCATACGATGGCCACGCTTATTACAGAACAGGTAAGCGCAATGCGGTTTGATGTAGCCAAAGGCTCTCAGCACCTGAGCCATGGCTGTATCCATCCCTGCACGCATGTCCATCGGCTGGGTAGACAACCAGATCTCATCAATACGAATCATTGAGTCAAACCCTGGATCAGCAACAGTAATTCAGTTACTGACTCCACCGGCCAGTCGATCTCGATCATCTGATCCCTTGCGGAACTTGGTGCCTCATGTAATGGAATCCTGATATGAGCGACAGCTTTCTTCTCTGGCACAGGTGGTAGAGGTGCTTCTTGTTTGACTGGAGTCGGGTGAAGAATGACCGGAAGAAAGTCAGTCTGTGGAATGGATGGGGTTTTTAATGCAGGGGGCATTGATCTGGACTGACGAATCCATTTATGTAGCAGATTGGCATTGATCTGATGTTGCATTGCTACCTTGGCCACTGATATATCTGGCTGCTGGCATTGCTGAATAAGTTGATGTTTAAATTCAGCTGTGAAGGTTCGACGGGGCTTTTTTAGCGTTGGTGCACTGTCTATAACTGTCTTTAAATCCATAAATAGGTGTCCACTTAAATTTAAGTG
>NZ_BPPH01000079.1:0-1483 GCF_021602765.1 Acinetobacter sp. KAM396 | reverse complement strand
TGTAAGCCCCAAGTAGAAATGTCCGGTTTCTCCAAAGTAAAAATGTCCGCTTTTAGAATATGCACTTTTGCAATTTTCTTAGCGGACGGTTTGATATGTTGGTGTCTATGTCGGATAAAGAACTTAAACGATTGTCGGTCTTGCAAGAAATCTGTGATCAACGCATAACCCAGTCCCAAGCTGCTCAGCTACTTCATATTTCAGAACGTCAGATCAGACGTTTATTGCAAAAATACAAAGCTCAAGGCCCAGCTGCATTAGCACATGCTGCACGTGGCCAAATCAGCAATTCCAGGCTTCCTGAAGAGCTCAGACTCAAGTGCCTCAATATTGTTTCGGATCAACTGCATGGTTTCGGACCCACTTTAGCGCATGAAAAGCTCACCACTGTTCATGGATTCGATATTTCAGTGGAAACACTGCGTTCCTGGATGATTGCAGCCGATCTGTGGATTCCTCGCGCCAAGCGCCTGAAACGCCCGTATCAGCCTCGTTATAACCGAGATTGTTATGGTGAACTGATTCAAATCGATGGCTCACACCATGACTGGTTTGAAGGACGCGCTGCTAAGTGCTGTCTGCTGGTATTTATCGATGATGCCACAGGAAAATTACAGCATTTACGTTTCTGTGAGTCGGAATCAGCATTTGACTATATGATTTCAACACGTTTGTATGTTGAGCAGCATGGTAAGCCGTTGGCGTTTTACAGTGATAAACATTCAGTCTTCAGGGTGAATCAAAGCAGCAAGAAAGACACCAAGATTACCCAGTTTGGACGCGTACTCAGTACCCTCAATATCGATATCATCTTCGCCAATTCACCACAAGCCAAAGGCCGTGTAGAACGGGCGAATAGAACGCTTCAGGACCGTCTGATTAAAGAAATGCGCCTGGAAGGCATCTATTCGATTGAGCAAGCGAATGCCTGGCTGCCCTGCTTTATCGAGCAATTTAATCGTAAATTTGCCAATATGGCCTTTAATCCCAAGGATCTACACCGGACTGTCACTGAAACAGCCGAAGAATTAGATGATGTTTTTACCTGGCGTGAACCCCGCAGAGTCACGAACAGCCTGACGATTACTTATGATAAATGCGTATATTTACTGGAAAATACCGAAGAAAATAAAAGGTTGATCGGCAAGTATCTTGAGTTTCTGGAATACCCGGATGGCACGGTAGCCATTGAACATCAAGGAAGAAAAATCAATTACAGCATCTTCGATAAATTAAGTCAGCTCAACCAGCGAGAGGTTGTTGAGAATAAACGTTTAGGTGCTGTTCTCAATCATATTCAACAACAGCACGAAGAATTAGAACAGCAAAACAAACGCAATCGTTCTCAAAAGATGCCGAGCAGACGTGCACAGAAAACAGTAATCAAAGAACGAAATCTGAATCCTGTGCTTGACTTGGAAGTGTCTGTATAGGACATTTCTATTTGGTTATTAGGTAGGACATTTCTACTTAGGAATAACAC
>NZ_BPPH01000078.1:0-1786 GCF_021602765.1 Acinetobacter sp. KAM396 | reverse complement strand
TCATGGTGGGTCTGACAAGACTTGAACTTGTGACCCCACGCTTATCAAGCGTGTGCTCTAACCAACTGAGCTACAGACCCTGAGAAAAATCAAAGCATCGCTTTGTATTTTTCGCAAGACAAACGCAGTGCGTAGTATCTGCTACTCAATCCAATTCGAAAACCTCGAATTATCTTTTAAGACACATCGTCATGAAGAACAACTTGTTGTGGATTCTTACCAATCGTCAATCTTTCGTTAAGGAGGTGATCCAGCCGCAGGTTCCCCTACGGCTACCTTGTTACGACTTCACCCCAGTCATCGGCCACACCGTGGTAAGCGTCCTCCTTGCGGTTAGACTACCTACTTCTGGTGCAACAAACTCCCATGGTGTGACGGGCGGTGTGTACAAGGCCCGGGAACGTATTCACCGCGGCATTCTGATCCGCGATTACTAGCGATTCCGACTTCACGCAGTCGAGTTGCAGACTGCGATCCGGACTACGATCGGCTTTTTGAGATTAGCATCACATCGCTGTGTAGCAACCCTTTGTACCGACCATTGTAGCACGTGTGTAGCCCTGGCCGTAAGGGCCATGATGACTTGACGTCGTCCCCGCCTTCCTCCAGTTTGTCACTGGCAGTATCCTTAAAGTTCCCATCCGAAATGCTGGCAAGTAAGGAAAAGGGTTGCGCTCGTTGCGGGACTTAACCCAACATCTCACGACACGAGCTGACGACAGCCATGCAGCACCTGTATGTAGATTCCCGAAGGCACCAATCCATCTCTGGAAAGTCTCTACTATGTCAAGGCCAGGTAAGGTTCTTCGCGTTGCATCGAATTAAACCACATGCTCCACCGCTTGTGCGGGCCCCCGTCAATTCATTTGAGTTTTAGTCTTGCGACCGTACTCCCCAGGCGGTCTACTTATCGCGTTAGCTGCGCCACTAAAGGATCAAATCCCCCAACGGCTAGTAGACATCGTTTACGGCATGGACTACCAGGGTATCTAATCCTGTTTGCTCCCCATGCTTTCGCACCTCAGTGTCAGTATTAGGCCAGATGGCTGCCTTCGCCATCGGTATTCCTCCAGATCTCTACGCATTTCACCGCTACACCTGGAATTCTACCATCCTCTCCCATACTCTAGCTAACCAGTATCGAATGCAATTCCCAAGTTAAGCTCGGGGATTTCACATTTGACTTAATTAACCACCTACGCGCGCTTTACGCCCAGTAAATCCGATTAACGCTCGCACCCTCTGTATTACCGCGGCTGCTGGCACAGAGTTAGCCGGTGCTTATTCTGCGAGTAACGTCCACTTATCCCAGGTATTAACCAGGTAAGCCTCCTCCTCGCTTAAAGTGCTTTACAACCAAAAGGCCTTCTTCACACACGCGGCATGGCTGGATCAGGGTTCCCCCCATTGTCCAATATTCCCCACTGCTGCCTCCCGTAGGAGTCTGGGCCGTGTCTCAGTCCCAGTGTGGCGGATCATCCTCTCAGACCCGCTACAGATCGTCGCCTTGGTAGGCCTTTACCCCACCAACTAGCTAATCCGACTTAGGCTCATCTATTAGCGCAAGGTCACAAGTGATCCCCTGCTTTCTCCCGTAGGACGTATGCGGTATTAGCATCCCTTTCGGAATGTTGTCCCCCACTAATAGGCAGATTCCTAAGCTTTACTCACCCGTCCGCCGCTAGCTCAGTTACCGAAGCAACCTCGCCCGCTCGACTTGCATGTGTTAAGCCTGCCGCCAGCGTTCAATCTGAGCCATGATCAAACTCTTCAGTTAAAATCATTT
>NZ_BPPH01000077.1:0-1803 GCF_021602765.1 Acinetobacter sp. KAM396 | reverse complement strand
GCCAAGCGTTATGAAAAAGGCAGTACGATATTGACGAGTAACTTACCCTTTAGCCAATGGTCTAAGTCATTTGCGGATGATGTTACGTTGACCGCTGCGATGTTAGATCGGCTATTACATCACTGTCATGTGGTACAAATATCGGGTGAGAGTTATCGTTTGAAGGATAAAAAAAGAATTGGGATTAAGCCCCAGGTTGAAACTTAATACGAGATCAAAGGGGTCAATTTTACTTTGCCATTTGTAAGGTAAAAGGGGGCAATTTTAGAATGCCGTTGACACAAATTCAGAAAGTTTCAATGCGATCAAGCAAGTCTACAGTCAACTGATAAGCACTAATCAATTGTATATACCTTCCCATGCGATTAGAGAGTTCTTAAAAAACAGACCAAATAAGCTTTCTGAAATCGTTGAAGCTTTAAATAAAAAATCTTCTACGAGCTTTCAGTATGTAGAAAATTATCCTGTTTTAACTAATTTAGACTTTAGACGAATATGAACAGCTAATTGGATTGGGATCAGCATTAAAAGTTCAGATAAAAGAATATCAAGATAAAATGGCTTTGTTGCACAAACCTATCTGTAAAGGCTTTTTCAGCGATATAATTTTCAAATGAAGAAGCCTACACACAAAATCTACCGCACAACCAATTGGCCCGCATATAACCGAGCACTCATGAGTCGCGGAAATATTGCCATTTGGTTTGATCCTGCTACGCAATGGTATGCTCCATCAAAAGGCAAACAAGGGCGAAATCAAACCTACTCCGACGCAGCTATCCAATGCTGCTTAATGATTAAATCCTTATTCCGTCTATCTTTACGTCTGGTCACTGGCTTTGTGCAAAGTCTGATTAAACTTTGCGGATTAAATTGGACCGCACCAGATTACAGTACGCTTTGTAGAAGACAAAAGCATATTGATATTGCAATCAGCTACCAAAAAAGTAGCGATGGGCTGCATCTACTCGTAGACTCTACAGGCATGAAGTTTCTAGGTGAGGGCGAATGGAAACGCAAGAAACATGGAGCTGAATATCGTCGCCAATGGCGTAAACTACATATTGGTATAGATGCCAAAACCCTACAAATACGCGCTATTCAGCTCACAACCAATAATGTCAGTGATTCACAGGTGCTTGGTGATTTACTTAATCAGATTCCACAAGATGAGCAGATTGACTCTGTTTATACCGATGGAGCTTATGACACCAAGCAATGCCGTCAGGTCATTGCAGATCGGCAAGCACATGCGGTGATTCCACCTAGAAAAAATGCGAAACCATGGAAAGATACAAAGAGTAGCTCGCTAGAGCGAAATGAATTACTTCTAACAGTTAAACGTTTAGGCAGGACATTATGGAAAAAATGGTCAGGCTATCATCGCCGCAGTTTGGTGGAAACCAAGATGCATTGCATCAAATTATTAGGCGATAAATTAATGGCAAGAAGCTTTCCTAGTCAGGTGAATGAAATTCATGCACGTGTAGCAGTCCTCAACAGATTTACGGAATTAGGTCGACCACTTACCCAAGTTACGCCTTAAATTTGGCTCAATTAGGGGCGCTTTGCATTTCAAATCTTTGTGCAACAAAGCCAGATAAAATTAGAAGCATAATATCTACTATGCAAAATTGGACGTGGAATGTAAGCATCCGGCTAACACAGCCTTACCAAGCGATCCTATAAGCTTTAATTTAGTTCCCACCTAAAAACAAGTGGGGACTTAATCCATGAACATGGATATATATTCAGCAACACCTCCTGTTGCTAAAAAACGCAGAACATACAGCAAAGAATTCA
>NZ_BPPH01000076.1:0-1943 GCF_021602765.1 Acinetobacter sp. KAM396 | reverse complement strand
TTTAATTTGCTTGGTAAAGATGCTGGTTTCAATAAATAACATGGACTCTTTATACGTCAATGGCGTATTTGAATTTTAGCAGTTTCCATAACAAAAAACGAGAGCTGGTAGATCTCGTTTCGCATAACAGCCATTATGTTAAATTGTAGTAAGAACTTTAATGCGATAGAGCAGAATGTATATGCAAAATAAGCTTGATAACATTATTCAAGAATTAAAAGAACTATCTGGGAATAGTCGTCTAAACATAGAACTACCTGATGATATTTTCATATCTGCTTATGAACGAAAAATAGGTTTTATTTTTCCAAAAGATTATAAAAAAGTTTTGAAAGAGATTAGCAATATCTTTTATGGAACAATTGAATTAGCGTCTCTTACAGATGAGAAAGAATGCTATCGAGGGCTATCTCAGATATTAAATGATGCTAGGGAGCAAGGTCTGCCAGAAGATTGGCTACCTATTTGTGAAGATAATGGTAGTTATTATTGCCTATCTCCTAATCATAAAATTAGATATTGGACAGCAGATGGATATAGCGATGAGCAGTGGGAAGATTTAGCAGATTGGATCAAGCAAGTTTGGATAGATGGAAATTAAGAATTTCTAAAATTAACATAATACACCTTATACGAAATTAAAAAATGGAGCCTAAAGCTCCATTTTTTAATAACTTTTTTTAAATTGCTAAGCGTAAATTCAGTGCTTTTACAACTTTAATCACAGTATCAAAACTAGGGTTAACATCACCAGAAAGTGCTTTATAAAGACTTTCTCGGCCTAAGCCTGTATCTCGTGATAATTGAGCCATTCCTTTAGCTTTTGCAATGTTACCTAAAGCCTTTGCAATGAATGCGGCATCGCCATTAGATTCTTCAATACATGCTTGTAAGTAAGCCTGCATATCATCCTCTGTTTTAAGATGCTCAGCACTGTCCCATTTGCGAAGTTTAATAGCCATTTATAGCTCCTCCTCTAAATCTTGTGCCAATTGCAGGGCAAGTTTTATATCTTTACTTTGCGTAGACTTATCTCCGCCTGCTAAAAGAATAACAACCCTTTGCCCTTGCTTGCAGTAATAAATCCTATAGCCTGGCCCAAAGAAGAAACGTAATTCAGAAACACCTTCACCGACCGGCTCAGTATCTCCAAAGTTTCCATCTTCAACCCGATCAATTCGGACTTGTATGCGTCTTTTTGCCTGCTGGTCTTTTAACTTGGTGAACCAGTCATCAAAGACTTCAGTGGTATATATTGAGTACATAAGTAGAATGTATCCTATAGGATACATTTATGCAAGAAATAAACTTGATATTTGGGGCTCGAAACGGTGAATTTCGTATAACCGCCATTATGTTAAGTTAATCAAAATTCTTAATGCACCAAAACCTAAAAATTTAAATGGAGTAAAAATGACTTTAAAGGGGTTAGATATTCAAGAAGATTGTATCAAAGCTATTTCTAATGAATCTTTAATATTTGATATTAAGAATAAAGAGTTTTTAGAGGATATAGAAAATCTTTTATTACAGTATTTTCAAAATTTTAGTAATGATTTAAATGGAATTGAGTTTGATAATTTTTCTGTGGAGTTTTGGTTCGATGCAGGACAATTGATTATTTATCCTGAAAAAGATTTATTAGATCGTAAACCCTTTGAATCTGAATATGATTTAGATAGATTAGACCCTTATTTTTATCTAGTTTGTGAAGAATATAGGATATATTTTGATGACTTAATATCTCGAAAAGTAAGCGATCAAGTATCTGAAAAAGAAGCTATTTCTAAAACTAATGACGTAATTGATTGTGTAAGCAAAGCTATAAAAAATATCTCTGTACACGACAAAAATAGATAACTCATTGAAATAATGTCACAATAATTGTTTTCTAACGAC
This sequence comes from Acinetobacter sp. KAM396, assembly GCF_021602765.1. Classification (NCBI taxonomy): domain Bacteria; kingdom Pseudomonadati; phylum Pseudomonadota; class Gammaproteobacteria; order Moraxellales; family Moraxellaceae; genus Acinetobacter; species Acinetobacter sp. KAM396. The sequence continues at coordinate 44 of NZ_BPPH01000076.1, read as the reverse complement.
GAATACTATGACACATCTCAATGAGTTATATCTTATCTTAAACA
>NZ_BPPH01000075.1:0-1960 GCF_021602765.1 Acinetobacter sp. KAM396 | reverse complement strand
TTTGGAAGCAATAATTGACTATATCGCCAATCATAATACTGTTGCCGCATATGACCTAGAAGACCATATTCTACAATCTGCTGAAGATTTGGCAGAACACCCATACAAAGGGCGTAATGGTCGAAGAGCAGGAACAAGAGAGTTACTTGTCCATCCAAATTATTGGTTAGTCTATGAGGTTTCAGACCTGATTCGCATTACCAATGTAATACATACGAGTAGACTCTATCCCTGATCAAGAGGGGATAGTCCAAACAGTTTTCTATCTCGTTCGGCTGTCAGATAGTTTTCCAGTTCATCTAAAATTTGAGAATTGAAATCTGGGTTACTATCCATTTTTTTCTTCAGATAAGAACCAAGCAAAATTTTTATACGTGTGTCGTCTTTTCTGTCCTGCTCTTTTTTACGTGCCTTTTCTCTTGCTTCAGCAGCTTGTTTTTGGGCTTTTAATTGCTTTAGTTTTTGCTCTTGCTGTTCAATTTTCTGTTCTAAAGTCAGCTTTTGTTTTGGCTCTTTTTCGTCTGTCATGCTCTTTTCCAATCAAGGATTCTTCTCGATCATAAGCGCATTTGTACTGGCGTACAAGATGCTATATGATACTCAAAGAATCCCCGAAGGGCGCACTTAGCCATTAACCCATACACTTCGTATGGGTTAATGGTGCGAAAGGGGAAATCCCCCTTTACCCCCTGACAAATTTCGTTCCTCAATTTGTATTTCGCTAAAGCGAAATAAGAGCAAAAGCAAAATGGCGATATATCATTTTTCAGTTAAAGCGATCAGTAGAAGTGATGGACGTAGTGCCGTTGCTTGTGCTGCCTATCGAAGTGGTGAAAAATTGGTATGTGACTATTATGGGATAGAGCAGGATTACACAAAAAAAAGCGGTGTTGAATTTACAAATATTTATGCACCAGAGAATACAAATCCCAATTTGTTAGATCGTCAAAAATTGTGGAATGCTGTAGAAAAATCAGAGCGCAGAAAAGATGCTTTACTTGCCCGTGAATTTGAAATTGCCTTTCCCAAAGAATTAAACCAGGAACAACGCCAAACCCTACTCGATGAGTTATGCCAAGGCATTGTAAAAAAACATGGTGTTGTTGTTGATGCAGCAATTCACGCACCGCATACAGGTAGTGGATCTGACGAACGTAACTATCACGCACACATCATGTTTACGACTAGAGCGATTGACCCCGAAAACGGTGAATTTTCAGCAAAAAAATATCGAGATTTTAGTCGTGACAGTGGTACTCAAACTGTCAGCGACTGGAGACAGTATTTTGCAGATTTAACCAACGATCATTTAGCAACAGCTGGCTTTTCAGTTCGTGTCGATCATCGCAGCTATAAAAATCAAGAAAATGGACTTGAAGCGACAACACACGAGGGGCCGAAAGTGACTCAGCTTCGCAGACAAGGTATAACGACCGAGATCAGTCTTAAAAATGACGAGATCAAAGAGCGTAACTTTAATATCCTCATGCTAGATAACGAAATTAAGGTGTCAGAAAACCTGATTGAGGATCTACGCAAAGAAGCTCAACAAAATAACATTGATGATCTTTTTTACTCAAAAAACACTCAAAAAATAAATGAAAAAAGCAGTTTTGAACTTTTAGATGTTTTTTTTGGCTCAAAACCCCCTCTAAACACGGTTGAAAATGACAAGTTTGTTATGTTTGACGAGAGCCTGATTGACTTAAATACAAAGTTAAACTTAACGCAACTCGGCAATATGCTTAATGACGCACAAGCCAAAGCTGATGCACAAGCCAAAGCTGATGCACAAGCCAAAGCTGATGCACAAGCCAAAGCTGATGCACAAGCCAAAGCTGATGCACAAGCCAAAGCTGACGCACAAGCCAAAGCTGACGCACAAGCCAAAGCTGATGCAGAGCCGATGACGTATTTAAGGAGGTCAGATAATCATTTTAATATGTAGGACACTTTAATG
>NZ_BPPH01000074.1:0-2265 GCF_021602765.1 Acinetobacter sp. KAM396 | reverse complement strand
TGGACATGATCTGACTGTCAGTAAATTTAGATGTTTTCATGCAGAATCTCCTGCTCGTATCTTAAGAGAAAATTCTACTTTTAGATCCTATTATTTTTAGGGGGGATTACCAAAGTACAGCAACTTTCAGATCAAGAACGTATTAAACAACTCGAACGTGAAAATAAAGAACTGCAACGTGCTAACGAAATTCTACGTAAAGCAGCCGCTTTTTTCGCCCAGGCGGAGCTCGACCGCCCACACAAATAATGGTAGATTTCATCCATAACAATAAGGCGTTATATGGTGTTGAGGCGATTTGCAGGATTTTACCGATCGCGGCTTCTACCTATTATCGAACACTAGATTTCGTTGAAAACCCAGAACATCGAGCAAAGCGAGATCTACATGACTTGCATCATGCTGAACAAATTAATCGAATTTGGAAGGAAAGTTCAGGTCGATATGGTGTGCGTAAAGTTTGGCAAAAATTGAAACGTGAAGGCTATGTTATTGCTCGCTGTACAGTTGCTCGATTGATGCAAAAACTAGGTATACAAGGTGTTTGGCGTGGTAAGAATAAACAAACTACCCGTAGCCGAGAGGATCAAAAACGAGCAGATGACTTGGTGAAACGCAATTTTAGTGCTGATCATCCTGACCCTTGCGAAGCAATGCTTCTCAGGTCGCTGACTTCACGTATATTCAAACAAATTCAGGCTGGGTTTATACTGCATTTATTATTGATGTCTTCTCACGAGCAATTGTTGGATGGAAAGTATCGACACGGATGAATACAGATATGGTGCTCGATGCACTTGAGCAAGCGTTACATGCTCGAGACATGCCAAAGAATGTGATTCACCATAGTGACAGAGGGATTCAATATCTTTCCATTCGCTATACCAATCGTTTAGAAGCAGCAAATTTACGAGCATCAGTCGGTACGACCGGTGATTCATACGATAATGCTTTGGCTGAAACAGTGAATGGCTTATACAAAACAGAGGTGATTGAATATTTAAAAGCAGATTGGCAAGGTTTAGCGGATGTACAACTTGCGACATTAAATTGGGTAGATTGGTTCAATAAAGAGCGTGTACATAGTGCACTAGGTTATGTGCCACCTTTTGATTTTGAAGCAATGTACTATGATAAAATTAATCCGTTAGGTCTGGTGGCCTAACTTAAATAAAAAGTCTCCGACAAACCCGGTACGGTTCACGGAGATTTTTTGATTAAAGAAAGAGTACAGTATTTCTATTTGAAGCTGCAATCTTTGACGCAATTTTGAGTTTAGTGAAGTTTGAATCAGACATTTTTTCTCAATACATGACGATCTCTAATCTTAACTTCAATTAAATGCTCAAATAAAAGAGTAATTATAAATGAGTCCTTGCGATTTAAGTTATTCATCGTCTTTGTGATGATCATTATCGAATAGCTTACAAGTAAAAATTATTGCTAATATGACTAGGCTAGAAGAAATACCAGCATATAAGTTGGCTAAAGTTCCACCAAAAGCAACAAGATCTTCTAAAAACAAGATGACTATAACTATAATAGATACATGTAATATAATAAGTTTTAGATCATGAAACTTATTAATTGATAGTGTCTTAAGAAAAGAACTATTGTCAAAAATAGCTTGTCGAATAAATAATTTATAAAAACCTGCTGAAATTAAATGAAATGTAATAGCAATTAACGAGACATCGAGGATTTTTAAAAATTTAACAACAACTATTTTTACTTCAAAATTAGTTGCATATATATTTTTTATAATAAAAGTTATTGCATCAATTAGAAGATATATAGTTGATAAATATAAAAAAATAGAAGATAGTATGCAATTTATAATAACTATAATAACTAAAAATCTACTCTTTTCAAAAAAATTTTGTAGCACTTGATAACATCCCTTAAAATGAGGCTTTGTTGCATAAATATGTAAGCATCTGATTTAAATAAATTTAATTTTGGATCAAAAAATAATCAAAACTTTTAAAATCATATAGTTATGATATCTTTGTGCAACAAAGCCGTCCAGTACTGGAAACTACATCATAACCTCTCTGATTAACTGAATCAGCTAATTGTCCTAAGGTCATCATAGCTACATAAAGTTCCCCAATTCTTCCTGTTAAATGCCTTAATTCTGCAATAGGCATTCCCCGGTAATCCTCCCATAAATAACCGAAGTTAAAAGTAGAGGTTAAGCAGCCATTAGAGGTGGCCTTCCTTTGTTTGCTTGGTGTGGTCTTTCATGGTTGTAATGCCACAACC
>NZ_BPPH01000073.1:0-2386 GCF_021602765.1 Acinetobacter sp. KAM396 | reverse complement strand
GTAAGCGTCCGCTGAATCCCATACCTATTTTTTAATTTTGGTCGGATTTCCAGCGGTGTGGCAGTAATTCTTCTATTTGGGTCACTTTATGTGTCGGCAACCTTTTCAGAACATCACTTAAATAGGCATACGGATCCAGCCCATTCAGCTTTGCTGACTGGATTAATGTCATGATATTGGCTGCTCGCTGACCGCTGCGCAGCGAACCTGCAAATAGCCAATTCTTACGTCCCAACGCCCAAGGTCGCATCTGGTTTTCCACCCAGTTATTGCAAATCGGTAGATTGCCATCATCCAGATAGCGGCTTAAAGCTGGCCAACGCTTCAGAGTGTAATTGATGGCCTTGGCGGTTGGAGAACTCGATGGCACAGTCAGTTGATGTTGGTTAAGCCATTCATACAGTTGTTGCATCACCGGTTGACTATGCTGTTGTCGGTATTCGCGGCGGTCTTCCGCTGTACCATCGGTCTTTTTCCTGAGTTCTGCTTCTATCGCATACAGTTTCTGAATCAGCACTAAGGCCTGTTCAGCGACCTGACTTTTCCCGGTCACATGCAGTTCATGGAATTTACGACGTGCATGGGCCATGCAGCCCACCTCTATGACCTGGCCTGATTTAAAGCGTGCTTTATAACCACTGTAATCATCACAGACCAGATGGCCCTGCCAGCCTTTCAAGAACTCTGCAGCATGCTGGCCTGAACGACTATCCTGAAAGTCATAGATCACCGCCTGAACTGGATTGTACTGTGTAGTGGCATAGGCCCAGACATAACCTTTCTTCGGTTTTTTATCATTCTCACCCATCCGCATGATGGTGACCGGTGTTTCATCTGCATGCAGCACCTGCTGTTGTAGTACCACCTCTTTTAAGGCATTGGCCAGAGGTTCCAGTTCTACACCGCAGCGACCTATCCAGTCAGATAAAGTTGATCTAGAAAGTTCGATTCCCGCCCGCTGATAGATCAGACGTTGACGGTACAGCGGCAAATGATCGGCATATTTCGATACCAAAACATGGCTGAGCAGTTCAGGTGAAGCAATGCCTTTATCAATCACATAGGCGGGCATCGCTTGCTGAGTCAGGGTGTCACACTGATCACAGACCCATTTACCACGCACATGCTGTTCCTTATAGAACTGTGCCGGTCTGAAATGCAGTTTTTCACTGACATCTTCGCCGATACGACGAAGTTGGCAGCCACAAGCACATTGGGTTGATGCAGGTTCATGCTCAATACGGATGGTGTGTAGATGATCTGGCAGTGGTCGACGTTTAGGTTTATTGGTTTTGGCTTTGTGTGTCACTGCATCGGTTTTATCTGCATTCAGCCGTTCCAGTTCTAGATCAACCGCGGCAATATCTTCTTCAACCGCTTCATCCCACAGGTGGATTTGTTTTGCAGTGAGATGTTCGTTTTTACTGCCGAATTTGTGCTTTTTAAACAGCGCAAGTTCATGCTCGTATTTTTGATTGAGAATGGAAAGATGTTGAACTTGAGCATCTAATTGCTGATTGGATACTTCAAGATGCTGAACTTTGGTATCTAATTGTTGGTTTGATTTTTCTAATTCTTGATTTGATTGTGCCAGAGACTGATGCTGCATTGCCAACTGTCTGGTAAATTCCAGCAGTTGTTCATGGGTCAGTTGGCTTAAATCAGGCAGCGTATTCATGACCGCAGTATGCCTGAGGTCATGAGAAGAATGAAATACAACATTTGGAGAATAGCAGAATGGACCAAGCTAGTTTAGAGCATTGTGACCACTTGCTGTCGTCCAATGCGCTGCCAGGGCAAACCTTGGATCAGTGCCTGTAACTGTTCCGGGCTGAGGGCTACGCTTTCACCCTGGTGAACTTTAGCCCAGTGAAATTTGCCCTGTTCCAACCGCCGGGCACACAGCCAGATGCCCAGTCCATCATGTACCAGCACTTTCATGCGATGGCCACGTTTATTACAGAACAGGTAGGCGCAATGCGGTTTAATGTAGCCAAAGGCTTTCATAATCTGCGCCATGACCGTATCCATCCCTGCTCGCATATCCAGAGGTTGGGTAGAAAGCCAGATTTCATCAATGCGGATCATGTTGCAAGTGCCTTGAGTAATTCTGCTAAAGCAGATATTTCTGATACTTGCCATTTCAAGCCAATTTCTGCTTTTGAGTGGGGTAAAGTAATTTGAACCGTTAACATGTCAGTAGGAGTAGGATCTAATGGTGCAGAGCAAGATAAGGCAATAAATGCAGGTTTATTCGGTAGTGGTGAGCGATCATTCCCTGGCTTAGCATCAATTAAGCGAATCCATTTGGATACAAGATTTGTATTCAATCCATGTTGCAAAGCGACTGAAGCAATTGAAACGTCCGGTGCTTTACAAGCCTGAA
>NZ_BPPH01000072.1:0-2508 GCF_021602765.1 Acinetobacter sp. KAM396 | reverse complement strand
AATTAGAAGACGATCTGCTTAATCGAACCTATTTAACATAAAATCTCTTATACGAAGTCCGTCTGTAAGCCCCAAGTAGAAATGTCTGGTTTACCGATTGCTCGACCTAAGATCTCAGAACATAAGAGTTTGATGATCACTCTGGTTCTCAAAACTCGATACTTTATTGAAAAGTTCTATCGAGGTTTATAAGTACCCGAAACGAAAAAATGCCTGAACTTCAGGCATTTTCTACATCATCACTAACAGCTTAAAACAATCAACAAACGAGAGTCTTAGTCTTTTGAATATGACTTAATTTTTTCGAAAATAGGGTAAAAGTCTACACCCTCATCTTTCATGCTAGAAAGTAAGTAAACCAGAACAGCAATATGAGTAGGTACTTTTCCGATCTTTTTATAGTTAGTTATGGAATTTGGGTTCATGTCCAATAAGGTTGCAAATTCCTTAATTGAAAGACCTGCTTTTCCCATAAGTCTTTGAAATTCTTCGTACGGCATGGTGATAAATACAATTTATTTGGATTAGAAGTATAACACAGACCATAAAATTACAAAAAACACATAAAAAATGTGTTTATCACATTTTTTATGTGTTATAAATAGCTTATCAACTAATCTATTTATCATCTCTATAGGAGAAACAAACGATGTACTCATATCCTAATTCAAACACTGAAAAGAAAATTGCACTGATGATCATTAATGACTTTTTCATTCAAAAAGCACATGACCTCTGGATTTTTTTACAACTAGATCAGAGTTTTAACGATTATGAGGCCACGCTAATTTGGACTCGACGTTATTTAGAGGAACATCCAGAAGGTGAATACAGTGATATTCAAAAAGCCTTTATTTCTTGTTTCCCGGAACACTTCTTCAGCTTTGACTGTTAATTTATGAGAGGCACGGGAAAAAATCGCAATGGGTAAGTAAATCCCAAATAGAAAGAGCCAGTTCTTACAACTGGCTTTTTATTGTCACGTATAAATCTAAGACTTTCTTTGAGCATACTAAAATTGATGTTCCACGGCTTCTAAGACATTGATTTTAGGTTCAGAATTGGGGCCGCCATGACGTTACTTTAGGGTGTACTCTAAATTTACATAACATCTCTTCTACGAAATGCAGTATTTGGCTTCATCCTGTTTCATGAGCTCATATTCTTGAATAGATTTTTTCAACTGCTCAACCGGAAGAGGGTCTAAGAAAATACCACACACTTCCTCAAACGCAATCTCACGCCCTCGATAGACCAACTCCATTTTTTAATCATGCCATTCAAACAGTAAGCCATAGTATTTAATCAATGGCATGGATTACTCCTTGACTGCCGTTGTCTTTGGTTGTTTAGGTTTAGTTTCATACTGTTTCAGCCGTTCTTCAAGTAAATCAGCTCGCCCTTTTTGCGTATACGCAATTTCGTTTAGGCGTTGGATCTCGGCTTGCAGTTCCTTTCTTTCCTTGTCGTAGTGGGCTTGTAGTGCCGTTTTCTCATTAATCGCAGTAACTTTTTCGGCATTAGCTTGTCTATTGCTCTCGTTCTGTAGCTCTACCGTTTGACAAAGTTCATCAATGCGGCTCGATGCTTCCTGAAGTGATGCTGTGAGCTGTGCAATATCGGTGGTGTACTGTTCCTGCACACCAGTCACACGTTGCTTCAAGAGACTGGCAAAAGCGTCTGTAAGTGCCGTGATCTCGGTATCTTTTAGTACAATAGCGTCTTTTACGGCTTGGGCTTGGCGGCTGTCATAGTATTCCTTGCGGTACTTCTGCACAGTCGCATTGCTCCCCCCTGTGATCTCAAGGATAGCCGCATTTGTGGCTGTAATCCCTTGCTGTTCAAGACTTTCAATAGCCGTAAATACATCTTTTTTTGTAACTGCCATGACTAAAACCCTCATTGTGTACTGTATTAAACTGTACTATAATACAGTTTAATACAGTACACAATCATTATTTTCACCTGCCTTAATTTAGTTTTATAAACAATACATGATCTTACAGAGCGAGTGTCTACGAGCGAATACCCAAATTTCGCCCCTTGACCCTCTGAAAAACCGCTTTTTACGGTTTTCGCCCCTAGAAAGTAACTATTTTGTGTGCTGATTTTGGCGTATCTCATCTTATTAACAGCCCAGAACCCTCGATTTTATTGGATTTCGTGCGCTTTTGCTCTTAAAAAAGCATCGAGCGAAGCGAGATTCATAGTCGCTTTTGCTTTTCCCAACGCCCTAGATGGTATTTGCTAAAAACTGCCCCTCAGACCGAGTGAAACGAGGTCAAAATGCCACGAGCGAAGCGAGTGTCATAGGGCAGTTTTTGTAGTGCTTTTGGGCTTTTAATGCTTTTAATACTTTTAAAAGCTTTTAGACGAGCTGAAAGCCTTATCTAGTAATGATTTCAGAGATTATATATATACGTTTACCGACCCATATATATACGTTTACCGACCCATATATATACGTTTACCGACCCATATATATACGTTTACCGACCATATATATAC
>NZ_BPPH01000071.1:0-3017 GCF_021602765.1 Acinetobacter sp. KAM396 | reverse complement strand
CCACAGAATGATGTCACGCTGAAAATGCCGGCCTTTGAATGGGTTCATGTGCAGCTCCATCAGCAAAAGGGGATGATAAGTTTATCACCACCGACTATTTGCAACAGTGCCCAAAAAAGTTCGTGGTGGAGAAAAGATAAGCTATGCAAGGCTTTAGGAGACGTGGTTTTTCAGGATGACGAAGAACGATTCGGCGCTAGGTGCAACATAGGTGCATCGCACGAGCGCTAGGAACGGCGAAAAAAGGCGGACGTGGCGAAATCGGTAGACGCAGCAGACTTTAAAATTGGAGTGCCCGCGGGGAAATCCGCGGAGTAGAACCGCTCAAAGTCGGGGAACGCTAACGGGCAATACCCTAAGCCAATCCCGAGCCAAGCCCCTTCGGGGGAAGGTGTAGAGACTGGACGGGCGGCGCCTAAAGCCTTCGGGCAATGGCGAAGGGACAGTCCAGACCACGAACGTCATCAGACGGCGGCGAAAGTCGAGGTGGTACGAAAATCTGCTTCTCTGTGAGAGTACGGGTTCGAGTCCCGTCGTCCGCACCACAAAGCCAAACATCCCTGCGATGATCGACCTCTGGGCGTTTGGTCGTGAGCCCGCCACCCTCGCGCTACGCTTTGCGCAGGCGTCGAAGGCGATCAGGTGCGCCCATCGATTCCGTCGAGCACCATCGCTGCGAGTTCATCGCTGGTGTGTGCACCACTATCGAGAACACGGGTTGTGCATGGAAGCCGTTCCCTTGCGGCCAAGCATCGGGCGACATTCGCTAATCGCCACTCTCGAATCTCCGCATTTCGATTCGGGTCAGGATGCATGGTCTGGTTCGCGATCCGGTGACGCAATAGGTCCTCGTTGAGCGTCAGAAAGATGTGCAGCAGCTGATCGTCGATCCGCCTTACCCCGTCGAGTATCTCAGTCAGATAGTCCGGGTGCACGAGCGTCATTGGGATGATGATGTCCTGCGAGTAATTCCTTCGAATCTCCCTGACCGCCGCGATCGTAAGTCCCCTCCACAAGGGGAGATCCTGATAGTCTCCGCTCGCTGGCATGGGGACCGTTTCTTTCACCACGAACCCGATTTCCTCGGGGTCAAAGATCAGCGATTTGGAACGCCGATCGCGCAGCCGCTTAGCGAGCGTCGTCTTTCCGGCGCCGAAAGGTCCGTTGATCCAGATTATCATTGTCGACGGCCTCTAACCTGAAGGCTCGCAAGAGCGCTCGACGGCCTCGTGCGGAGGCACGATCGGAGTGGTTCCGAAATGCTTCTCAAGATAGGTGACGCCGAACGTCACGATGTCCTGCGCGTCGAACAGGTAGCACTGAGCAAAGCCCACGACACCTTCTCGATGGCGACCGAGCTTCACGTAAGCATTTGCTATAGTTTCAACCGCATCCGGCTTTCCTTCGATAGCAAAGCAATCGAGAATGCCGTTTGAATCGTAATCCGATGCCGTTTTCCAGGCGACTTCACCGTCTCTTCCAAGCATCGGCATCTCATACGTCACCCACCGTTTGTTGGGGATATCGGCAACCGCCTCGGCGTAGTGCAATGCGGTAACGGAGTTTAGCGGCGCACCCAACAGCAGGGCCTTCCCGCCAAGGCGAACGAACCGCTCGACGGGCGATCCTTCCCCCAAGGCGTGACCGAGTTCGTGAGGCTCCGTCAGCGTTTCAGCCAGCGGACCAACCGCGACCATCGATGCATCGGGGTGCGCGCTGCGCCGCGCGCCGGGGGCTTGAACCAGAAATTGATTCAGCAGGCCGAACCCACGGTAAGTCCCGGCTGTTGCGGGATCGAACGGCAGCCAGGTACGGCGGGCTTCGTCATCCAGCCGAGCGCCATTCAGAGTCTCCTCGTAGGGTGATCGGTCCCACGACGCGTATCCCATCACAGTGCCAGTCGGCCCAACCGCGGAGCGTAACGCGGCAACGACCGTCTCCGCTCCTCCTTCGACCGGACCAATCGCTTTAAGTGAGGCATGCACCATCAAGAGGTCACCGGTTTGGACTCCGAGTTTTTGAAGCGCCTCCGTTATTGCCTTCCGCGTATGCATCGCGATATCTCCTCTAAACTGCAAAACACTATACCTATCGAGATATCACTCTACTATACCTATCGAGATGAAGAAATTCTAAAATTAACATAATACACCTTATACAAAATGCCCTTGTAAGCCCTTAATCAAGGGCATTTTTAGTCTCTACTTAACATAAAATTTTGGTGGTGCTTCAAAAAGTATGCTGCCTTTAAATGAAGCCATTATTGATGTAAAAGAAAAGAAGGCTAAATCAAAAGCTTTAAAATGGTTTTCAAGCTTTTTTGAAAAATTACAGCTTCTTCTGAAGCTACGCCTAATTCTATGCCTTATTTTGCAATTATTGCCTTCAATACCTACAGTAAAAAATTTACCAATACTTTGCTTACCATTTTTAAAAGCAGTGATGAAACTGTCCCAATGATCACTTGCAATTCGGGTGTAGTGAATATCTAATTGTTTAAGCTTTGTCTTCAATTGTTAGACTGTAGCTAAATCTCGTTTACCCCAAACATAAGCAACAATTTCACCTGTTTCTCGATGATAGGCGTAAATAAGCCATTGTTTATTCTTTTTATTTCCAACAAAATTCCAGAACTCATCTACTTCGAGAGATTCATAATGACTTTGCTGAGGCTGAATTTCATAGGTTGATTCAGTTAAAGTACGTAAAACTTTACCGATACTGATGCGCTCAACTTCAGCAATATCTCGTATACCGCTGCCTCTGACCATCAACTGTAATATTTTACGAGTAATACCTGACTTACATCCTAGATAGCTCAGTGCATGATCACCAATAAACTGACGTTTACAGTCTTTGCACTGATAGTTTTGTTTCCCATCTACTTTGATACCATTTTTCTTTATACTATCACTGAGGCAGGTTGGACATTTGATTGCTAGAGTTATTTGCATTTCTCTATTTTATCAAAATCCAATCGGCTTTTTCTTCAGCATACTTTTTGAAACACTACCAAA
>NZ_BPPH01000070.1:0-3076 GCF_021602765.1 Acinetobacter sp. KAM396 | reverse complement strand
TGCTTTTGCATGTAATGCCTTACTTGGTTCCAAATGAGTTATTAACAGGTTGGCTATTGGGTCTGAATTTTATTGTTTAGCCTTAACTAAATCAAGTTTTCGTCTGATCGTTAGATCAATATGAAATCGATTGAGCATTCAACCCCAACTGTTTGGGTGTTGTATAGTCAAGCCTCACGAGCAATTAGTATTGGTCAGCTTCACATATCGCTATGCTTCCACATCCAACCTATCAACGTCGTAGTCTTCAACGGCTCTTTAGGAGGCATAAAGCCTCGGGGAAATCTTATCTTGAGGTAGGCTTCCCGCTTAGATGCTTTCAGCGGTTATCCCTTCCGAACATAGCTACCCGGCGATGCGACTGGCGTCACAACCGGTACACCAGAGGTTCGTCCACTCTGGTCCTCTCGTACTAGGAGCAGATCCTCTCAAATTTCCAGCGCCCACGGTAGATAGGGACCGAACTGTCTCACGACGTTCTAAACCCAGCTCGCGTACCTCTTTAAATGGCGAACAGCCATACCCTTGGGACCTGCTTCAGCCCCAGGATGAGATGAGCCGACATCGAGGTGCCAAACACCGCCGTCGATATGAACTCTTGGGCGGTATCAGCCTGTTATCCCCAGAGTACCTTTTATCCGTTGAGCGATGGCCCTTCCATACAGAACCACCGGATCACTAAGACCTACTTTCGTACCTGCTCGACTTGTGGGTCTCGCAGTTAAGCGCGCTTTTGCCTTTATACTCTACGCGTGATTTCCGACCACGCTGAGCGCACCTTCGTACTCCTCCGTTACTCTTTAGGAGGAGACCGCCCCAGTCAAACTACCCACCAGACATGGTCCTCGTCCCGGATAACGGGACAGAGTTAGAACCTCAACATTACCAGGGTGGTATTTCAAGGACGGCTCCACTCGGACTAGCGTCCAAGTTTCAAAGCCTCCCACCTATCCTACACAAGTAAGGTCAAAGTTCAATGTCAAGCTGCAGTAAAGGTTCACGGGGTCTTTCCGTCTAGCCGCGGGTACACCGCATCTTCACGGCGAATTCGATTTCACTGAGCCTCTGCTGGAGACAGCGCCGCCATCATTATGCCATTCGTGCAGGTCGGAACTTACCCGACAAGGAATTTCGCTACCTTAGGACCGTTATAGTTACGGCCGCCGTTTACTGGGGCTTCGATCAAGAGCTTCGCTTACGCTAACCCCATCAATTAACCTTCCAGCACCGGGCAGGCATCACACCCTATACGTCCACTTTCGTGTTTGCAGAGTGCTATGTTTTTAATAAACAGTTGCAGCGGCCTGGTTTCTGAGGCTGTCAACCGCTCAGGGAGCAAGTCCCATCACCGTCAACAGCGTACCTTCTCCCGAAGTTACGGTACCATTTTGCCTAGTTCCTTCAGCAGAGTTCTCTCAAGCGCTTTGGTCTACTCGACCTGACCACCTGTGTCGGTTTCGGGTACGATTCCAGTGTAACTGAAGCTTAGAGACTTTTCCTGGAAGCAGGGTATCAGCCACTTCACTGTACAAGTACAGCTTGCTATCAGATCTCAGCATAGAGCACCCCGGATTTGCCTAAGATGCATGCCTACTTCCTTTCACCTGGACTACCAACGCCAGGCTGACTTAACCTTCTCCGTCCTCTCATCGCATTACACTGAAGTATTGGAATATTAACCAATTTCCCATCGACTACGCCTCTCGGCCTCGCCTTAGGGGTCGACTCACCCAGCCCCGATTAACGTTGGACTGGAACCCTTGGTCTTTCAGCGAACGGGTTTTTCACCCGTTTTGTCGTTACTCACGTCAGCATTCGCACTTCTGATACCTCCAGCATACTTCTCAATACACCTTCTTCGGCTTACAGAACGCTCCCCTACCACGCATAATAAATTATGCATCCGCAGCTTCGGCACATAGTTTTAGCCCCGTTACATCTTCCGCGCAGGCCGACTCGACTAGTGAGCTATTACGCTTTCTTTAAAGGGTGGCTGCTTCTAAGCCAACCTCCTAGCTGTCTATGCCTTCCCACATCGTTTCCCACTTAACTATGATTTTGGGGCCTTAGCTGGCGGTCTGGATTGTTTTCCTCTTGACTACGGACGTTAGCACCCGCAGTCTGTCTCCCGGATAGTACTCATTGGTATTCGGAGTTTGCATCGGTTTGGTAAGTCGGGATGACCCCCTAGCCGAAACAGTGCTCTACCCCCAATGGTATTCGTCCGAGGCGCTACCTAAATAGCTTTCGGGGAGAACCAGCTATCACCGAGTTTGATTAGCCTTTCACCCCTATCCACAAGTCATCCCCTGGCTTTTCAACGACAGTGGGTTCGGTCCTCCAGTTAGTGTTACCCAACCTTCAACCTGCTCATGGATAGATCACCCGGTTTCGGGTCTATACCCAGCAACTATACGCCCTATTAAGACTCGATTTCTCTACGGCTCCCCTATTCGGTTAACCTCGCTACTGAATATAAGTCGCTGACCCATTATACAAAAGGTACGCAGTCACCGAACAAGTCGGCTCCCACTGCTTGTATGCATGCGGTTTCAGGATCTATTTCACTCCCCTCACAGGGGTTCTTTTCGCCTTTCCCTCACGGTACTGGTTCACTATCGGTCAGTCAGGAGTATTTAGCCTTGGAGGATGGTCCCCCCATATTCAGACAAGGTTTCACGTGCCTCGCCCTACTCGTCATCATTATGTGTGCCCTTTCGTGTACAGGACTATCACCCACTATGGTTGCACTTCCCAGAGCATTCCACTAAAACACACATAACTTAATGGGCTTTTCCCCTTTCGCTCGCCGCTACTGAGGGAATCTCAATTGATTTCTTTTCCTAAGGGTACTGAGATGTTTCACTTCCCCTCGTTCGCCTTGCAACACTATGTATTCATGTTGCAATACCTACCTTAAGGTAGGTGGGTTCCCCCATTCAGATATCTCCGGATCAAAGGATATTTGCCGCCTCCCCGGAGCTTTTCGCAGGCTATCACGTCTTTCTTCGCCTCTGACTGCCAAGGCATCCACCACATGCACTTAATTACTTGACTATACAACCCCAAACAGTCG
>NZ_BPPH01000069.1:0-3383 GCF_021602765.1 Acinetobacter sp. KAM396 | reverse complement strand
ACAGATCACGCCAGATGAAACAGTAACGTTTATCGCTGGTGACAACATTGCGGTTGAACAGGCAGGGAATAAGGTCACTGTAGCAACGAAGAAAGATGTGGTATTTGACAGGGTGACATCGACAGATATATTAGGTAATACATCTATTCTGAGTGCAACAGGCATAATTACACAAGACAAGGATGGAAAAAAATCTGCATCATTAAGTAATACGGGTTTATTTGTAGCTGAAATGAATGCAACTGGAAATACCTTGAGCAGCAGTAGTCTTGAAGCAGGTAAATTGACTGTAAAAGGCACTAACACACTGGTGCTAGATTCAGTGAAAGGTACATTGACTGGTTTGAGTAATAAGACACTTGGAAGTGGTGATTTTGCATCTCAAGGCCGCGCAGCGACTGAAGAGCAGCTGAACCGGGCGCAAAGTAATGTCGCATCTATTTTAGGCGGTAATGCAGCCAATAACGGTGGCCTGCTCAGCATGTCGAATATTGGTGGTACTGGTGAAAGTACTATTGATGATGCAATCAAATCAGTCAATCAAGTGGCTAATAATGCCAATAAAGGCTGGAATGTTAGCACCAATGGCGGTACAGCAAACAATGTGAAGCCAAACGATACTGTTGATTTCAGTAATAAAGATGGCAATGTCACAGTTTCAAATCAGGGCAATAACATTACTGTCGATTTAAACAAAGATATTGATTTGGGTGCAGCTGGTAGTGTAACGACCGGAGACACCAAAATTGATAATAATGGTTTAACGATTGCGGGTGGTCCAAGCGTAACCAAAAATGGTATCGATGCGGGCAAACAAAAAGTGACCAATGTTGCTGACGGTAAAATTACTGCCGATTCTCAAGATGCTGTGAATGGTGGTCAAATTCACGACATGATGGGTGCTGGTGCTTATGACACCAATGGAAATCTCAGTAATATTGGTGGTACAGGTCAAAGCAATATTAACGATGCTATTGCAGCAGTAAACAAAACCGCAGTTCAATCTAAATCGACTGTGACTGAAGGCAGCAATATCAAAGTTGTGAGCAATTCAAATGCAGATGGCAGTACTAATTATACGGTGTCAACAGCTGATGATATTACGCTGAACAGTGTTACAGCGAAGGATATTAATGCAGGTACTGTAACGACTGATAAGGTGGTTGCTGGCAATACCACTGTTGATAGCAGTGGCTTGAGCATTAAAAATGGTCCATCTGTGACCGCTTCCGGTATTGATGCAGGCAGTAAAGTAGTGAGTAATGTCAGCAATGGCGTGCAAAACAGCGATGCTGTGAATATGGGGCAGTTGTCTCAATACCTAGGCGGCGGTGCTGGCTATAACAACATCACGCAAAGTTTTGATGCGCCAAATTATCAAGTCAATGGTGGTTCTTATAACAATGTCGGTGATGCATTAGGTGCGCTAAATCAGGCCGATCAGGCATTGGGTAACCGTATTACAAATTTGGGTGATCAGTTACAACAAGCATTCTACTCAACAAATCAACGTATTGATGATGTTGAGAAAAAAGCCAATGCAGGTATTGCTGCGGCAATGGCATTAGAAAATGCACCGTACATTCCAGGTAAATACACTTATGCGGCAGGTGCTGCCTATCATGGCGGTGAAAATGCAATTGGTTTGACTTTACGTAAAACTGCGGATAACGGTCGCTGGTCATTGACTGGTGGTGTTGCTGCCGGTTCATCAGGTGATCCAAGTGTACGTGTTGGTATCAGTGGTGTAATTGATTAATGCATGGTGGGGAAAGAGCATGGTGGCTCTTTCCCACTTGTTTTTTAAATTTAATCAAGAATTGAGATGACAATGAAAACTTTATTAAAAACAATTGTAAGCTGTGTATTTTTAACTGGTGTGTTGAGTGGTCTAACACATGCAAAAGAGCAGATTAATTTACAGATGGCTGATGAGTCCGTTTCTTTTCCAGAAGTGAAAAAAAGTTACCTAGATCAAGTTCACCGTTATGAATATGATCAGGTACTGCGTCTGGAAAATGGCTTAACCAAAGACCAAATTCGTTATATTTTGGGCCATCCACATTTTAGCGAAGGCGTGTTTGGGGTTCGTGAATGGAACTATGTATTGGATATCCGTGTGCCTGAAACCCAGCAATACAAACGCTGCCAGTTACGTATCGACTTTGATAAAGACTACTTGGCCAAGGCATATTATTGGAAGGGTGAAGCCTGTCAGGGCTTGGCGCAATATGGTGCCAACAATCAACCTGTAGATAAAAATGCATTGGTTGTTGGAGGACTGAATGCCCAAGTTGCACAAGCTAGCGTACTATTCGCCTTTGACCGTTATGATGAGTCTGCGATTAACCGTGACTTTAGCCGCGTGGAAGAAATTGCAGAGGCCATTAAGCAGTCCGGCAGCCAGCGGGTTACTGTGACGGGTTATGCCGATAAATTGGGTAACTTTAACTATAACCAGGTTTTATCTGCACAGCGTGCGAATACCGTGGCTTATTTGCTAGCTCAACTGGGGATTGATCCGAATTACATTAAACTCGATGCCAATGGAACAACCCGAATTTATAAAGAGTGTGAAGGTCAAACCAAATCTACTTCAACTGTGGAATGTTTAGCACCAAATCGCCGAGTAAATGTTAATTGGTAATAAGAATTAATGGAGTATATTGTGCTGATAAAGTAACTATATACTCTTTTTCCTTAAAATTAAGAGGTTTAGAAAGTAAAAATGATTTTAACCAAGGCAGTTTAAGCAAATTAAGATACAAACTAGGTAATCCTCCCATAAATAACCGAAGTTAAGAGTAGAGGTTAAGCAGCCATTAGAGGAGGCCTTCCTTTGTTGGCCTGGTGTGGTCTTTCATGATTGTAATGCCACAGCCAATTTGCTGCATAATCTTGTACTTCATCCAAAGTATCAAATGAAATATATGGCTCAACGGGCAAAAGCTAGTCCTCTGAGAATCAGCTTTCATATTGCATCCATTAGTATTCTGAATATTTAAAGATTCACTTCATTGGATTCAGCAGGTAATTTATCCAAGCATTTTGAAAATTTACTGGAAAAGCCAAGAAATACATTTTACCTGAGAGAAGAGCGAGAAGTTGCCCTAGGGTTGTGAAGGGAAAACCGCAGAAATACCCAAGAGAATACCAGTCAATTTCTTAACTGACTAGCATTAGGCCGTGTCGAGGTATTTCAATTAATGCCATTTCGCACTTGTTGCAAAATCCAATCCTCATATTCTTGTAGTGTTTCTTGTAGCATATCCGTAAGCGTCCGCTGAATCCCATACCTATTTTTTAATTTTGGTCGGATTTCCAGCGGTGTGGCAGTAATTCTTCTATTTGGGTCACTTTATGTGTCGGCAACCTTTTCAGAA
>NZ_BPPH01000068.1:0-3556 GCF_021602765.1 Acinetobacter sp. KAM396 | reverse complement strand
TCAGCGAGCAGCCAATATTATGACATTAATCCAGTCAGCAAAGCTGAATGGGCTGGATCCCTATGCCTATTTAAGTGATGTGCTGAAAAGGTTGCCGACACATAAAGTGACCCAAATAGAAGAATTACTGCCACACCGCTGGAAATCCGACCAAAATTAAAAAATAGGTATGGGATTCAGCGGACGCTTACGTCCTTATGACGTAAAAGCTTATAAGTCATCTAATGTGACTTCCTCGAACATCTCTTTAGGATCATTAACACGTTTACGAACAATCGCTAATAGCTCGGTATCCTCTTCTGAGAGTAAAGCTTTTTGTACTGGAAGCTTTCCAGTCGTAGCAATATATTCAAGAATATTAGTAAAGAACTCAGTAGGTGCAATTCCTTGTTCTTTTAGGATGGAATAAGACTTTTCTTTAAGGGCTTCATCGACCCTGAAATTAACAGTAGCCATCATTTTCCCATTTATTGAATGCATGAGAATATTGTAATGCAATATGCATTACAAAGATAGTTCGTATAACAGCCATTATGTTAAATAGGGCTTAATTTGAGTTTCAGAATGGATGTAAAGAGGATGTTTTGGTTCACCTGTTTTATTCAATTCTAGATAATAAAGTTTACCCTTTAATAGTTCTTTTACAGTAGAGGACCTTTGTTGATACCCCCCATTATTACCCCAACAAGCAATAATTCTTTGGGATTTGGAAGCTATTTCGCTTAAGTAAAAATCATTATCTGAGCCAATGGGATCTTCTTGAGACATCATTTCTTGTGGATCAGTTGCTCTATATGCAAAGAGATTAGCCATATAAATACCACCGCCACCCCAACTTTTGGCAAGGTTGATACAACGAGTGATAGTGGGATCATCTTGAATATGATCTGCAGTTGAGGGATTCAAACCAATAAAAGAAAACATTGGTTTCTCTTTATCCCAGATACGCCATAGAGAATAACGATATTTACTGCAATCTGAAATTATTGCTCCCTTTTCCATAACACCCTCAATTTAAATATGTTCTGGATAAATATTTTCTTAATATTTTTCCTACTATAGGAAATCATTTATTCGTCTTTGAAGTTTAAAAATTTATTAGTAATATATTCTACAAATATGTTGAGTATACTACATGTCTATTTCTTTGCTCATAACATCTCTGCCTACACAGAACACAAGCACTCGGATGAGAGTCTGGCGATCTTTGAAAGCAAGTGGTGCCGCGACCCTTAGAGATGGGGTCTACATACTCCCTATTAATCATAGTGAGAAGTTTACCTCTATTGCTAATGATGTTGTTTCTGAACAAGGAACTGCTTATATGTTTTACGCAGAGCCACCTTTAAATCTTGAACTCGCACCTATTTTCAATCGAAAAGAAGAGTACGAAACCCTCTATAAACAACTCACGGAAATAAGAGATCGTCAAACTAAAGATGATAAGAAAGAACTACTCAAACAGATTCGTAAATTAAGAAAAAGCATCGATGCACTTGTAGACATTGACTATTATCCAGATGAGACTCAAGTACAGGTTCTTAATGAACTTTCCTTATTGGAACTCACTATTGCACGTCTAGGTGAAGTCAATGAACCTAAAGCTATACAAGCTCATATTCAACATCTGGATAAAGGTAATTATCAAAACAGAATTTGGGCAACACGACAAAGGCCTTGGATTGATCGTCTAGCTTCTGCATGGCTAATCAAGACTTTTATAGATACCTCACCAACATTCATTTGGTTAGAAACGCCAAGTGACTGCCCCAAAGATGCATTTGGATTCGATTTTGATGGTGCAACTTTCAGTCATGTCAATCATTGGGTGACCTTCGAAGTTCTTTTACATAGTTTTGATCTAGAAACACCCGCATTAAAGAAAATCGCTGAAATTGTTCATTACCTTGATGTAGGAGGAATTGAGCCTCCAGAAGCGATCGGTATTGAAAAAGTTATTCAAGGAATTCGAAGTCAGATAAGTGACGATGACCAATTATTTGCATTATCGAATCACATTTTCGATGGCTTATATGCCAACCTATCAAGAGAATAATCATGGAACAAGAACTTGTTATACAACCAGAACAAGAGATACAGTCAGTTTCATTTTGGCAAGCATTCCTATTCTGGCTTAAATTGGGGTTCATTAGTTTTGGGGGGCCCGCAGGTCAAATTGCGGTCATGCACCAAGAACTGGTTGAAGAAAAGCGGTGGATTTCAGAGAAGCGATTTTTGCATGCACTGAACTATTGTATGCTCTTACCGGGTCCTGAAGCACAACAATTAGCAACTTATATCGGTTGGTTAATGCATAGAACCGTCGGTGGTTTAGTTGCAGGGATTCTTTTTGTACTACCCTCACTATTTATTTTAATTGGTCTTTCATGGGTTTATGTAAAATTTAGTGATGTACCCATTATTGCAGGGCTCTTTTACGGTATTAAACCTGCTGTTGTTGCCATTGTTTTTCATGCAACACATCGAATCGGCAGTCGATCACTTAAAAATAAATTTTTATGGCTGATTGCAGCCCTTTCATTTATTGCTATATTTTTCTTCAACTTACCCTTTCCTTTAATTGTGCTCTCTGCCGCAATCATTGGTTATCTAACCAGAAAAAAATATCCAAGCCTATTTTCTGGTGGAAACGCACACCAGCAGAGTAAAAAAGATTATGGTCGTGCTTTAATTGATGATGATACTCCTACACCTGAACATGCGATCTTTAGCTGGAAACGATTGGGCAGTATTCTGCTAATTGGTGGTCTACTGTGGTTTATTCCAATCCTGAGCCTAAGCTTAACGCTGGGGTGGGATCATACTTACACCCAAATGGCTTGGTTCTTTACGAAAGCGGCCCTGCTCACCTTTGGTGGTGCCTATGCAGTATTGCCTTATGTTTATCAGGGTGCTGTAAGCTATTACGGTTGGTTAAGTCCGACTCAAATGATAGATGGCTTAGCTCTAGGTGAAAGCACGCCCGGCCCTTTAATTATGGTGGTCGCATTTGTTGGCTTTTTAGGAGCATTCAATCAAGCAATCTTAGGCTCAGATCATTTATTCTTGGCGGGCACCATTGGAGCAAGCATAGTCACTTGGTTTACTTTCCTGTTTTCCTTTGTTTTTATTTTAGCTGGTGCACCAATTATCGAATCAACACATAATGAGCTCAAATTTACAGCTCCGTTAACGGCTATTACAGCCGCAGTTGTTGGTGTGATTCTTAACCTTGCCCTATTTTTTGCTTATCATGTACTTTGGCCAACAGGTTTTAACGGCTCTTTCGATATTGTTGCTGCGTTAATTGCACTTGTAGCTTTGGTTGGCTTATTTCATTTCCAGCTCAAAGTGATGTACGTCCTTGCAGCTTCAGCATTAATTGGTTTAATTTGCTTTAACTTTCTTTCTATGTAATTTAAACAGTCGAAGTATAAACTTCGACGTAAGCATCCGCTGAACGCCATCGCCAAGTTTTAACGGGGTTCAGGTTTCCAGCGGTGAGGTAGTAATTCTTCTATTTGGGGCACTTTATGTGTTGGCAACCTTTTCAGCA
>NZ_BPPH01000067.1:0-3874 GCF_021602765.1 Acinetobacter sp. KAM396 | reverse complement strand
GGTATCCCCTGCCGTACTTCCATTGAATAAAAATCGAAGATTTTTTTCAATGGTAAAGTGCGCCCTTTGGGAAAACCACGATAGCAGATAGTACCTTGAATTTCAATTCATGTACGCTTATGCTAACTGTGGTTTTTTTAGGCATTGGATTTGTAATGAAAGTCGAATCTTTGGAACAGCAAATTGCTAAACAAGAAGAACGTTTGAAACAGCTTAAAGCTCAGAAGCAAGCTGTTTTGGCTCGTGAAAAAAAGAAAGCAACGGATCAACAGCGAAAAGAAGATACTAGACGTAAAATTTTGCTTGGTTCTTTGGCGTTAAAAAAAATGCAAGATGATTCAGAAAAGGCAAAAATTCTTGCTGATCTTAATGATTATTTAACAGAAGATAGAGATAGATTGTTATTCGGTTTACAACCTGTTTCTAACGCTGGTTAGTTATTTCGAGTTTAATTTGTACCATTCTTCCATGAGTGCTGCATCTTCCTGTTCGAAGGTGGTTTCACCGTTCAGGATGCGCTGCTGCCTTGCTTGATCCTTTGATTGGCAAGAATCAATTATTTCCTGAGTAAACTCATGATCTACGATGCCTTTAGCACTTCTAAAGGCTTCCAGTAATTGCTGTCTATCTGTCATTTCAATATCCTAATAGTTAAATCCTGCTTGTACCAATAGAGGGTAAAACGTCCTGAATTTTTCAGGCTCTAAAAGCATATCAGCAATACGTTTTGCAAAGTCTTCGTATGATTCAGTACCTACTGAATACTCACTCATTTCGTGCATTTCAGACAGCTTGTGAGCGAATAAATGCCGTTGTGCATCGGTCATAGGGATAAAGAAATCAGGGGTATTTGGATCTCGTTTCGGGTCAACTGGCTTTTCAATTTTTGGCTGTTGTTTTTGTTTGAATTTAAAAGAAAATCCACTTACTGAACGCCCTTTTTTGTGCTGTTCGACTTTGACCGTTATGTCCGTATGTTCATTGATCTGTTTGATTGCTAGGTCTAAAACGTATTTTTTAAAGTCATACATACGCTTATATTCAGTTTCAAGAACGCCGAGCTTTTGGCGGAAGTCTGATAATTCGATGACTGGCGTTTTTCCTGTGCTACGCCATGCAATCAGAACCTCATACAAGCGTATGGCATAGGCACTACTCAACCCACTAACCTGTTTTAATTCGTAGCTTGTGAATTGTTCCTCAAGCCTTGTCACTAAAGGAATGATAGCAGGTGCAAAGATTAGCTCTACTGTTGCGGAGTTGTCGACATAGGCAATTTGTGACACCCAACGGCTAGTAATGTTTGCGACACCTTTAGGGCGTTGCTCTTGGTAGCTAAATTGACGTGCAAATAGGTCTTTGCAGGCATCCTTTAATGCTTGGTAGGCTGTATTGCGGTGTACGCTGAAATGATTGATATAGCTCTCGGCATGAACTGTTAGAGGGTCATTGGCATCAATCCCCTTTCCTGATTCCCTTGCTTCCACTATCGCTAGAAGTATTAACCGTTGTTCCACTAGGTCTAGGTTATAGCTCGCATTAATGAGAGCATTGTCTTTTACTACTAATTCTTTCATTAGACGAACACTATTTTTATCTCGTTAAGACGAATATAGTATTGTTACTCGTCTTTTGCAAGGTAGACCTCGTCTTTAAATGATTTTTTTTGCAAGGTAAACCTCGTCTTATTGCAAGGTAAACCTCGTCTTATTATTCCTGAAACAATTGCTACATAAGGCATTCAGACAACCTAAAAGCATTTAAAAGCTTTTTTATTTATAAAAGCCCATAAGAGCAGGGGAGTGGTCAAAACTGCCCTAGGTTTTCGCTTCGCTCAAACTCTATTGAATCTCGCAAGCTCGATTCGAGGGGCAGTTTTTTGGTTAATTCTGTTTGTGAAATCTAAAAGCAAAACCAACTATGAATTCGCTTCGCTCATAGAGCTTTTTTGCTCGCTTTGCTCGGTCTAGGGGCTAGTTTCGGCATGAAAATATAGATTTTCTAGGGTTCAAGTCATTTAAAAGCGGTTTTTCAGAGGGTCGAGGGTCGAATATTGCTAGTTCGCTCGTAGACACTCGCTCTGTAAGATCATGTATTGTTTAGATAATTTTATAAACGCCAAAAAAGAAAATTTAAATTTTAGCGTGAACGTGGCTTATGGCTTTGTGTTTTTGATTCAGCCAGTAATTTATTGGCTTCGTCATGTTTTCCTTGCTCACGTAAGGCTTTACGTGCAAAAAACGCCTGTTTTTCTCGTTCTTGTTGTGCCTTGGCTTCCTGTTTCCGCCTTTCCTGTTCGGCTAACTTTCGTTGTTGTTCACGTTCAAGGTGAAGTCTTGCTCGATCATGTTTGGCTTTCAGGTTCGGATTAGCTTTGTTTACGATCTCTTTTGCCCGATCTGTATAGCGTTCAGGTTCTAAACGTGGGGTTTTGGTCTTTAAATCTCGTTCCTGACTGTCCAATTCTTGCCATTGGGTTTGAATTTCTGCATTCGCAGCATCCCATTTTCCACCAAAAAACATAGGTCTTTTACCTAATTGTTCTTTTTGGTGTTCAAGATTGGTTTTTGATAGCTCTATTTGCTCCAAAACAGCGTTTATTTGCTCGATTTCTGTTTTTTGGGTAGTTAGTGCTATGTTTTTTGCTTCCGTGGCTACAGCATCGTTATATTGCGAAATAACGCTATATGCGATTTTGGTTAATTCTTCAGGGGAACGTTGTTCCTGGTCTAATTTTTCCCTGGTCTGAATCAAGTTATTCAACAGTCGTTCAGATGCTTGTATCTCTTGATCTAAACCTTTGATGTGTTGGCTAAATTGGTTGCGTTCACGGATGGCATCATTGGATAGACTGATTTCGGTGTCTATGCCTTGTCTCCGAAGTTGGGTAACTTGTGGCCCCTCATGTTGAGTGGCTTCAAGGTCTATACCTTGATCTTTGTAACTACGGTGATCGACACGATCTGCAAAGCCATGTTTTTCTAAATGGCGGTTGGTCAATTCTGCAAAGTGTTCTCTCCAGTGGCTGACGGTTTCACTGGATTGCTCTTTGTTGAAGTCTCGATTTTTCTTTTTGGCAAAGTCGCCTGTTTGTGGGTCAATCTGCCGACTGGTGAACATGATGTGTGCATGGAAGTTTCTTTCATCACTTCCGCTTTTGGTATGTGGAGCATGGATACATGCGTCCACGATCACACCATGTTTTTCTACAATTTCCTGACATAGCTCATCGAGCAAGTCTTGTCTTTGTTCTGCATTAAACTCATGGGGAAAGGCAATTTCAAACTCTCTTGCTAAGGTTGCATCTTTTCTACGTTCAACCTGTTCAACTGTATTCCATAATTCTTGACGGTCTAATAATTCTTTTTTGGTGTTTTCAGGTGCATAGATTTTTTTAGATTCCACACCTGTTTTTTGGGTGTAGTCCTGAATTTTACCTTGATAATGGTCTTCTAATTTTTCACCCGAACGATAGGCAGAACATGCAACGGCTGAACGCCCTGCACTTCGGCTTATCGCTTTGACTGAAAAATGAAAGATTGCCATGCTTAATTTTTTCTCACTGGTTTAACCCATGTATTACATTTTTCGCACTGTGCGGCTGTGATTTCTATAGGCATTCCTGCCGCCATTTCTATTTCTTCATCTGTAAATTTATAATCATATTCGTGCCCACAATTAGGGCATAAAAATATGAAATGTTCGTGAGTATTGTCTTTCATCCTTTTTGCCTCTTAACGCCTTTGCTTTTCGGGGTTGTAGGGGTATCCCCTGCCGTACTTCCATTGAATAAAAATCGAAGATTTTTTTCAATGGTAAAGTGCGCCCTTTGGGAAAACCACGATAGCAGATAGTACCTTGAATTTCAATTCAT
>NZ_BPPH01000066.1:0-3962 GCF_021602765.1 Acinetobacter sp. KAM396 | reverse complement strand
ACATAGACACCAACATATCAAACCGTCCGCTAAGAAAATTGCAAAAGTGCATATTCTAAAAGCGGACATTTTTACTTTGGAGAAACCGGACATTTCTACTTGGGGCTTACAAGTCGACTTCGCATAACCACCATTATGTTAAATGGTGAGTGATTTAGTGGAATATTCTTTAATTTTTTATATGAAAGAAGATACCTTGAATCGTGTCAAAAGAAGCATAGATTTTTTATCCATACCTCTAGTGTTCATTCTTTATAGTAAAATTTTAATCGTTAAACCCACTAAAGCAGAACCGATGATGACTCTGAGCACACTTTGATTAAATTTAAATAATGCGACTACAGCTAAAATTGCAATAATGGCAGAGATATAATCAAAATTCCCTTCAAAACCCTGTGGCCAAAGCACGTGGTAACATAAAAAGAGTGCCAAATTTAAAATTACGCCCACCACGGCAGCGGTAATGGCGGTTAAAGGGGCAGTAAATTTAATTTGATTGTGTGTGGACTCTATAACAGGTGCTCCGGCTAAGATAAAGAAAAATGAGAAAATAAAAGTAAACCACGTGACGATGATTGCACCTAATGCACCTGCAATAAATTGATATTCAGCACCCAACAGCGAATGGTTATAAGCTGCTAAGAAGCCGACAAAAGCCACCACCATGATCAATGGGCCGGGAGTACTTTCACCTAGGGCTAAACCATCGATCATTTGAGTTGGGGTGAGCCAGTGATAAAAACCGACAGCGCCTTGATAAACGTAAGGCAGAACAGCATAAGCACCACCAAATGTCAGAAGTGCAGCTTTAGTAAAGAACCAAGCCAGTTGAGTATAAGAATGACTCCATCCCAAAACTGCTGTTAAAGAGATGAGTGGAATTGCCCATAAAAGTGCTGAAATTACAGTTATTTTGATCAGATGAGACCATTTAAAAACAGCATGTTCAGGTGTAGGGGTATCATCATCAATAATTGCACGTCCATAGGATTTTTGACTGGACTGATGTGCATTTAGCTTAAATAAATCAGGATACTTTTTACCGACCAAATAACCCGATATCGCTGCACATAAAACGATTAAAGGGAAAGGAATATTAAAAATAAATATTGCAAGAAAAGCGATAACTGCAATCGCCCATAGAAATTTATTCTTTAATGAACGACTGCCAATACGATACGTGGCATGAAATACAATTGCGGCAACTGCGGGCTTAATGCCATAAAACAAACCGGCAATGATCGGGACGTTGCCATATTTCACATAGACCCAAGACAGCCCAATGAGGATAAAAAGAGAAGGTAGAATAAATAAAACCCCTGCAACGATGCCACCTTTGGTTTTATGCATTAACCAGCCAATATAAGTTGCAAGTTGTTGAGCTTCGGGGCCGGGTAAGAGCATGCAATAATTCAATGCGTGCATAAAACGCTGTTCTGAAATCCATTTTTTTTCTTCAACTAACTCTTGGTGCATAACAGCGATTTGCCCGGCAGGACCACCAAAGCTAATGAATCCCAGTTTTAACCAAAATTTGAATGCTTGCCAAAAGCTGATAGATTCAATTTCTGTTTCATCTATTAAAGATGGCTTATTATTCATGTTAAATTCCTTTGAAAGTCTGCATATAAGCCATCAAAAATATGGTTTGAAAGATGGAGTAATTGATCATCATCTGTGATCGTGCTTCTTAAGCCTTGCAAGATTTTTTCAATGCCTAAGGCTTCGGCAGGCTCATTTCCCCCAACATCTAAAAAATGAACAATTTCAGCGATTTTATTTAAAGCAGGGTTTTGTAATTCAAAGCTATGCATTAACACTTCAAAAGTGACTAGATGATTGATATGGGTAAATTGGGCATCATCAAAATCAAAACCTAAGGTATCTTTGGGGCAATCATTGGGATGCTCTAACCAAATAAATTTTGCCTGAGGGTCTACAAATTTCTGAATGATCCATGCCGATGCCAAACGGTCAACCCAAGGACGCTTTCTGGTTGCCCAGATTTTATTTTGAAAATCTTGCTTGCATAGGACTTTTAATTGCTGTTCAAAATTATTGGGTTCATCGTATTCACCTAACCGGGCAATAACTTGTTCTAATCGGGTGAGTTCATTCAGTGTTTTGCTTTGATGAGTATTTGGGAAAAAATCTATTTCTATCAGTGAATTGAGGTTTTTTCTTAATTTTCGAATCTGTTTGAGATGTTCTTTTTTCTTATTTTCCTCAAGCGTATTTTGTATTTGTGAAATTTCAGTTCTCAGTTCTTCATATTCTCCAGTTCTGTCGAAAAGTTGAGCAAGGTCTAAATGTGCAGGAGGTTCAGTCTGAAAGATATAGGCATGCCCATGTTCATTAAGATGATCATGAACAACAGACTCAAATTTTTCAGAATGTGCTTCGGGTAAGAGGTAAACACCATCTCTTAAAGTTGCTGCACCATTTGACTTTAATGAACGCCAAATTCGCATTCTTGCGGTTGTGCTTTGACTGGGAAGTGATGAGATCAGTAATGATATTTTCATGTTATAAAATCAACAAATTTTGTTTATCTTATAACTATTTTAAAAGATTAAAAATAGTTTTCCTTTAATAAGAATATATGTAAAAGTCATAAAAGATTTGCTAATCCCAATAAGCTATTCACTAACTTGTAAATATCGGTATACCGCCTGACGACTAATCCCAAAAGCTTTCCCTAATGCCATTTTCGATGGATACTTCCCCTCCTTCCATGCTTGTCGTAAAGCTTCAGCTTGGTCAGGCTTTAGTTTATGCACCCGACCTTTGTACTTCCCCTGAGCAGAGGCGAGTTTTATTCCTTCCTTTTGCCGCTCTAAAATGATCTCACGTTCGAACTGTGCAAAAGCACCCATCATTTGAAGCATCAAATTATCCATCGGGGTGGATTCGGCTGTAAAAGTAATATTTTCTTTTACAAACTGGATGGCGATCCCTCGTTTGACCAGTTTATCTACTTCAGTGACCAAATCTTTTAGGCTTCGCGCAAAACGATCCATTGAATGTACAATCACCCTGTCCCCTTCCCGGACATAGTTCAACATTTCCTGAAATTTAGGTCGGTCAGTATTTTTACCTGAAGCATGGTCAACAAAAATCCGGTCGACCTCAATTCCTTCAAGTTGACGTCCAGTGTTTTGCTCGACAGAACTTACCCGGACATACCCTACTTTTTGGCCTTTCACTTTTTCACGCCCCAATTGGATAAAAATGAACAATTTCGTAAATTATAATTCTTTAACACTAAAGTTACATGTTACTTATGATTAAAAATCATTTAAATGATACATAATTTCATGAACTTTCAGATTGTAACTTTAGGGTATAGTCTAATACAACTATTTTGATATTCATTCCCAATGAATAGCCACCGATTTTGAAGGGCTTATTCCACAATATAATTTCCAGATGAACAAGCCTGCACCTAAAATTTATCGTACCACCAATTGGTCTTCTTATAATCGAGCATTAATAAATCGAGGAAATATTTCAATTTGGTTTGACACTAAGACTCAATGGTATGCGCAGCCAAAAGGCAAGTATGGACGAAATCAAACTTATTCCGACACAGCCATCCAATGCTGTCTAATGATTAAATCTTTATTTCGCCTTTCTTTACGTATGGTCACAGGTTTTGTTCAAAGTCTGATTAAGCTCTGTGGATTAAATTGGACAGCACCAGATTACAGTACGCTTTGCAGAAGACAAAAACATATTGATATTACGATTAGTTATCAAAAAAGCAGTGGTGGGCTCAACTTGCTGGTGGACTCTACCGGTCTAAAGTTTTTAGGTGAAGGTGAATGGAAAAGGAAGAAACATCAGCCTGAATAGAGGTGGTCCCACTTGTTTGAACAACTAAAAGCGTATTTATAAGTGATATTCCGCTCTAGTTAAGCCACCTTGTTTTGTTGGGGTAGCTGATCATAGTAAAACTCATT
>NZ_BPPH01000065.1:0-4237 GCF_021602765.1 Acinetobacter sp. KAM396 | reverse complement strand
ATCGGACCATACGTTATAGTTGGCTGAGCAAGCATTTATTTGATACTTTGGATGAAGTACAAGATTATGCAACAAACTGGTTGTGGCATTACAACCATGAAAGACCACATCAAGCTAACAAAGGAAAGCCACCTCTAATGGCTGCTTAACCTCTACTTTTAACTTCGGTTATTTATGGGAGGATTACCATCCGTATAGCGCCTGGGAACGAGGCACGAATGAGAATGCCAATGGCTTAATCATGCAATATATTAAAAAAGGCAGTGATTTAAGTATCTATACAGATGAATATATCTCACAAATCACTCAACGTTTGAATCATCGTCCTATAAAAAGACTCGGCTTTAAAAGTCCGAGTCAGTTAGTATGGCAACAACATGATGTTGCACTTCAAATGCTAATCTAAGGTATAAAAAAAGCGGTTTATTTGAACTTTTTAAGATATTTAATCAATGTTATTGAAACGCTTATCATCCCAATAACATGGCACTACAATCAAATTGTTCTCATGTAATCGTGACCATAATCGGACACCTAAATCCCGCTGCATACTTTGGACTGTGAAATTGGAAATTAGCAGAGTCGACTTCATACTGTCATAACGGCTATATAAAACCTTATGTACCATTTCTAGACGTTTTTCATGCCGGTCATGCAGGCCATATTCATCAATCACTAATAAATCAAAACTGGAGAAATGGTCGATAACCTCCTTTTCAGAGCGTGAAGCATCTGACCAGGTGTCCATCATTTTTTGAGCAATTTCTGCACTGGTATAGTAGCGTGCAGATTTTGTACTGTTATGCATAATGTTGCGAATGATTGATGCACTCAGATGGGTTTTACCTGTACCTGGTGTACCAATCATCAACATGTTCGGGTTGTGGTCAGAAATAATCTGCTGTGCAAAAGCCTGACATAGTTTGACGGCATTGTCTTGTGCAGGACATGCAACTACATAATTCTTGAAGCCACGATCCAGGTAACGTTTATTGAGCCCTGAATTTTTAATTTTCTGTTGTAGCAATCGCTGTTGCAGTTCATTCTCATACGCTGCATGTGAGTGATGGACTTTTTCTTTGGCACACAATTTACAGAGCCTGTGACCGGCAATTTCCATCAAGGGTAGGTGATGGGTAGGGCAAAGTGTTTCTGTTGCTTCTGCGTAAATTTGGAGCGTTTTAAGCATGGTGTTCATGGTTGTTCTCCTAAATCCATTTTGAATTTTCTAAAAAACTCTCATTTTTTTCTTCAAAATTTGAAGATGAAGATGAAGATGAAGATGAAGATGAAGATGAAGATGAAGATGAAGGGCATGATTCAAGCATGGCTTGAGTAATACTCGAGCTCTTCTCAGGAGCTGCTTGAGCATTAACTTTTCGGTGCTTGGTTGATGCTTGAGCATTACTAGCGGATTTCCCCCAACGTGCCTGAGCTGCATTTTTAGCTTTATCAGATTTCATTTGCTGATTTTGCAATGCCTGGCTTTTTAAACTGCTTAAGAAATTTGAATGAATCTGCTCAGACTCGACTTCAAACAATTCTAGGGCCATCAGCGTATTTAACAAAGTTTTAGCCTTGGTGTGCTGCGGTAATTTCGTGATGCTACATACAGTCGCTAGGTCGTGAGGAATGGCACCATTTTTCCAAAAATCCATCATTAACAGCAGTGCCGCACCAATTTGTTCTGCTGTCATTCGTGCAAATTTTGCCTGTAGGTCGCCAATATAGAGTGGCATCCAAATTGAAATATCTTTATGCATATGTTCACCTTTTTATAGGTATAAAGGGGCTAAGGTCATCGATTTGATGACCTTTTATGTTTGTTTTATGAGTGAGCGAGACTCATTAAGCGAACACGGGCCTGTTGAGCTAAGTCATCGTAATGAGCTTGCCCTTCATCCAGCATTCGCTGTAGCCAAAGTCTTAATGCTTGGTGATCATCGAAGCATTTATTGATTTCCAGCAAAAAGGCCAGATTGTGCAGTTTGGGAATGTGTAGCTCATGGATTAATTCACGAGCGACCATATCTGCTTCAGGGCTGACCACCACACCACCAAAGAAAGCTTTACTATTCATGTGCAAGCTCCTCTGCAGTGAGTCTCTCCAGCATGGCTTCAAAAGCACTGCCATCGCGACGGGTAACATTCGGAATGTAGCGGCTATAGACCCGGAACAACATTTCAGTGGTTGAATGCCCCAATTGGCGAGCGACCCATTCTGGATTTTCACCTGCCGCCAGCCAGAGCGTTGCTGCTGTATGACGTGTCTGATAAGCACGACGAGGCGTTAATCCTAAAAAGCGCAGGATAGGGTGCCATACACGCTTATTAACTAAACGGTAGTCTAGAGGACCACCATCACGGTTGCAGAAGACGAAGTCCGATTTTCCGTTGTTGAGGCTTTTCTGTTGCAGAAAGGCTTGGTACACCCGGTCATTCATCTGGATCGTGCGGTCAGAACCATACGTTTTGGTTCCACCAAGAACACCATTCACTAACGCTTCACGGATATGGATCTCACGACGTTGCAAGTCGATATTTTTCCATTGAAGGCCATCGATTTCACTGGTGCGCATACCCGTAAAAAAGCGGATGGTGTAATAAGGTTTAAAGTCGTCACGAACAGATGTAATAATTCGCTGAACTTCTTCAAGTGAGAAAGGCGTGACTTCAATCCGACCTTCTTTCAAACTTTTTATGTTTTTGTAAGGGCTATCAAAATCATATCGTTCGGATGCGCTATCTAGTATCATACGAAGTACTGTCATAATCTGATTGATTCGTGATGGTGAAAGGCATTCTTGGTTATTTCCGTATGTCACTTTGGCGAGGGATGAACGGAATCCAAGGATGTCTGACTTTTTGATGTTAATAACAGGAATTGTTCCGAAATATGGAGTTAAATATTTTCGAATAACAATTCTAATTTTTTCTGCATAGCTGCTACGCCATTCTATTTCTTTATCAGCAACCCATATTTCACAGTACTTTGAAAAAACAGGTGCTTTAGAACTCACTGCATTGATTTGGTTTTCAGCAGCTTTAATTTCTGCCAGTCGAGCACTTTTGGGAAAATATTTTGCATAATCAAATACACCTAAGAGCATTTCAGCTTCCATACGTTCAATCGCTTTTTCAAGTTTTTTACGATTGTTAGGTGTATCTTCCATTGCAGTTGTTTCACGGCAACGCTTATTTAAGTACCGAAAATCAATTGTAAGCTTGCCGTATCTTGTACGGATTGAGGCCATGTGATTGAACTCCTATTGTAGTTGTAGGCTATGAAGAGAGCCGAACGAGGTTTTTGTCATATCTTCCTCAATGCGTTCCCAAACATAAAGAATTTTGCGCCCACCAAATGGGCGAATGTAATGAACGCCTTCAATTAAGACGCTATCTTTCAGTTGATTTCTGATAGTACGCTCGTTGTAATGAATTCGTTCCGAAAGTTCTTTTGTAGTAAGATACGTGAAGTTCATATGTATATCCTTTTAATAAGTATCACAATGATGTTATTTAAGATCACAATGCAATACTATAAGCATTTAATACATCATGCAAGTACTTTATTACACAATGGTGGTAATTAATGATAGTTTGCAATTTACCAGTTTTATTAGCAGAACGCAGAATGAAGGTTGCGGATGTTGCGCGTGAAACAGGGATGAGTAAAACCACTCTGCATAAACTTTATAATGGTCAATCGACTCGTATTGATTTTGAAACAATTGAGAAGCTCTGTTTATTATTAAATGTAGAGGTAGGAGATCTTCTGAAATTACAAGCTGAAGAATCTTAATACGATGAAATATTTATGAAATTAAGGTCACCAAATTTGGTCACGATCCTATTTGATCTTGAAAAATATTGAATTGAAAATAATAGAAGTCTAATGACATAGAGATTTTCGGTGGAATAATTTTTTAGGCAGTTTTAGAAAGGGGTTCTTATCTTTTTGATTTATTGAAGGCACCATTTGGTCACCATTTGGTCACCATTTGGTCACCATTTGGATATAGCACTTTTGTAAACTTACTTTTTTAAGAATAAAGATCTCTTATGAAGAAAAATATTGAATAAAATCAATAAAAAAAGCCCCTATCTTTCGATAGGGGCTTTTCGTATTCTGGAGCGGGAAACGAGACTCGAACTCGCGACCCCAACCTTGGCAAGGTTGTGCTCTACCAACTGAGCTATTCCCGCATGCGGTGTATAATACATGATGAAAAAATAG
>NZ_BPPH01000064.1:0-4517 GCF_021602765.1 Acinetobacter sp. KAM396 | reverse complement strand
AGTGAACGCTATCGAAATAGACGGAAAAGATTCGGTTTACGCATTAACTTAATCGCTGCACTGGTAAACCGGATAAATTTTCAATAATGACTTTCGCAAGAGATCTAATAATAAGAATGAAATACCTTCTAGGAACCCAACCCAACGTAATGTTTTAATATTCATGCCCAAATCTTTTTCATGTCGATAAAACAGCAGTGTAGCGCAAATAGTGACAATCTCAAAGACGAGCTGTTGCGAGCTCTGCACATTGATGAACTAGATACGATGGCTGCAAAATTGAGCTAATTTTGTGCAAGTTAGTAGCAAGTTATTAAAAAACGAGTAAGTATGGTTATGAAAGACGACCGATATAAAGCAAGAAGAGCTGCATTGAGCGTCGTTTGAGAATAAGCCATAATAAGATAAATTCTACTTTTTGCGGATAAGTCGAAAGGCATGTGTATAACCCTTAACTTATCCACAATTGGTAATAAATGTTTTATTGAAAATGCATCATGCTCGCTTAAATAATCCCACAGGCAATTCGCTCACCGCCGCCGCCCAATGGTTTTGGATGGTCGGCATAGTTATCACCGCCTGCATGAATCATCAAGGCCAATCCTTCAACTTGTGCCAATGTTAAACGGGGTGCAATCACGGTCACTTTGGCTGTTCCGTCGTTTGCAATACTTAAAGCCGGTAAGTCCCCTAAATGTCCTGTCAGCGGCGTACCATGATGCGTGACATTTTTGGGATTATAATGTCCGCCCGCTGCCAAAGCAGCAACCATTTTTCCATATTTTTCTGCTGCTGCACATGAACCTTTTTCATGGATATGAAAACCTCGTTCGCCTGCAGGGAGTTGTTGGAGTTGGGTGTGAATGACTAAGCCTGCTGCACTGTCACGCAGTTCAACCGTACCTAATTCCTTGCCAATCCCTTGTGCTGAAACAGCATGCATTTTTACAATTTTTGATTTTTGTTGTGTGGTCGCGGTGGTGCTGCAACCCATGAGTACTAGGCCACTAAAAGCAGCAAGACTGGCAAATTTGAGTATTGAGCGCATAAAAGACATCCTGTTTGTTGTGCATAATATTTAGGGATGTCTTGATTGAAGCAAAGTTAGCTCCGTTACAATACAACATTTGCGTAGTGGAATGTATGTACTGTGTTGAGCTGATTTGTTCAGATCAACACAGCCATGTGAGCAATATGATCAGAAAGAAAGCTTAATCAAGCTTTGAATTGGAAGATGAATCGTCTTCGGGTAGGTCGTGTGCAAGTGTGGCTTTGGGCAACATTAAAGCTTCGGGCTGGTTATTTTCATGCAACCATTCACGCCAAATGGCCAGTAACACAGCCAAAATCACAGGGCCAATAAATAGACCAATTAGACCAAAACTGGCAATTCCACCTAAAACTCCAAACATGATTAAAAGGAATGGAATTTGAGTGGCGCCCGAAATCACCAAGGGACGAATCACGTTATCGGCAGTGCTGACCACACATACACCCCATGCCATCACGCCAATCGCTTCCATGGTATGCCCTTGGCTAAATAACCACAGCGACACCGAACCATAAGCTAACGGTGGGCCAAACGGAATTAAGGCAAATAAGAAAGTCACAATGGTTAGCACCATTGGGTTAGGTACCCCAGCGACAAAATAGCTTACGCCTGCGAGTAAAGCCTGCGCAATTGCAGTGAGTCCAACGCCATACACCACAGCACGTGTGGTTTCAGAAATAGTATCTAAATAGTGATGAATACGTGGCCCAATTACCATTTCTAGCGCTTTGCTGACTTGATGCAAGATGGTGTGACCATCGCGGTAGAAAAAGAATAATGACAGCAGGGCAAAACCCAGTTTGATCAGGTTTTTGCTGACTTCATTAATCACCACTTTGCCGTAATTTAAATGCCCTTGAATCCATAAGGAAACGGATTGCACAATGCTGTTCGGGTCGTGATTAATTTCTTTAAGGGTACGCGTTACTTCTTTACCAATAATGGGTAAATTGCGAATAAAATCAGGGACATTTAAATGCCCAGAAAGGACCTGTTTTTGTAGTTCGTAATATAAGTTGCGACCTTCATGTTGCAGAATAAAAATGGCAAAGGTGAGTGGAATTCCCACCACCAAAGTAACCAATAGCATCATTAGGGCTGCACTGAGCGTAGGACGATGACCGCACAAACGTAGCACCGACTGATACAGCGGCCAACTCATATAGGCGATAATGGCTGCCCAAACAACTGGAACAATAAAATATTTGAGTATGTGAAAACTCAAAAAGATCAGGACAAAAAACAGTCCAAACAATAAAATTTTTTGTAATGTTGGCGCGTATTGTTGCACTGAATTCACTGAAACATTCCTAAGGTCATCTGCCATATTAACTGAAAAAAAAGCTCCCGAAAACGAGAGCTTGGTAAGTTCTGGTGAATAAATTCTAAATGGAGGTGACTGTATGCATTAAAACCATTGGCTAGGGTCATCTACAATGGTGTTTAATACAGGTTGCCATTGGTTTTGCATCTGTAAATAAGTCTTTTGGGTTTTATCAAAAATACTGAGACCCTGCATGGCCAATTGTCCGTAAGCGGCACGTTCTGAAATCCATGCCACAGGCTGTTGCTCAATTTTCTGGAAAAAGTCCTGAATATCTTTAGAACTGGCAGAGTTGGGTTTAACACGGTTGGCCAGCAATAAAATTTGTACCTTGCCTTTGCGAATGCGCTTAATATCTTGTAAATGCTTTAAAAAGCGACGGGTGGAGTCAATGTCAAAAAATGAAGGTTGTAGTGGCGTGATAATGGCATGTGCTTCACTGATCAATTGCTCGGCATGCTCACCCGATAACGCACCAGGTGCATCAATAATTAAATATTCAATGTTTTTGGGTGCATCGCCAATCGACTTTTCATGACGCCAATCTAAACTTTGAATTGGAGCGGCTGTTTCTGGTCGTTGTTTTAACCATTGCAGCGCAGATTTTTGATTGTCGGCATCCGCCAAAGCAACTTTATAGCCTTTTTGTGCAAGCGCAGATGCTAAACTAATAGCCGTAATGGTTTTTCCACAGCCACCTTTTTGGTTGGCAATTAATATAGTTTTCATGACCCTCGAATCGATTTTAATCTGCTCATCCCTAGCATATCATTGTTTTGTGCTCGGAATATGACAGTTGACAAAAGTCGTATCGAGTTCTGCAAAAAAGGTTTAGGAAGGTTTTATGTCAATCTGGATGGCGATGCTGATTGGTGCCTGTATAGGCGTGGTGCTGACCACCTTAATTTTAAGCAATAGCCGCAATGGACGGATTAAAGCCGAGTATGAACAATATATTGCAGAAATTGAACTGTCACATCAGCAGGCATTATTGCAGGCACAAAAGCGCAGTGTAAATACCAGTCGTGCGGTACTGAAAGGCAAAATGGCAGAGCAATTAGCACCGATTATGCCCGAATTTCAGTATTTACCGAGCGATGCCAAATTTTTAGGTGATCCTGTTGATTATA
Organism: Acinetobacter sp. KAM396; assembly: GCF_021602765.1. Lineage (NCBI taxonomy): Bacteria > Pseudomonadati > Pseudomonadota > Gammaproteobacteria > Moraxellales > Moraxellaceae > Acinetobacter > Acinetobacter sp. KAM396. The sequence goes on along the minus strand of NZ_BPPH01000064.1, from coordinate 1,012 downwards.
TCGTGTTTGATGGCTATACCGATTATCGGGATGGCAATGGGCATGCCGAAGATATTGCAATCGTCCTAATTGATATTAAAAGTGGTGGCGCACGTTTGACCAAAGGTCAGCAAGCAATTGCGCAGGCCATTCAGCAGGGCAGACTGCGTTTTGAAACCATTCGGATTGATTTTGAGGATTGTGATTAAAGAGGTTTATGTACTCGCGCCAATAACATGCGCTGTGCAAGACTTGGAATGCCTGCAATATCAATATATTGGACTTCACCCAATTCAAAACCAGTTTCGAGTAGGGCAATTTCAATGTCACGGTTTAAGTGACAGCCATCTGCAACTTTCTTTTGAATTGGTGTGAGCAGATGTTGCAAACGCTGAATATTTAAGTTTTGTCGATTTAAAACGTGTTCTACGAGGTGCAAAGTGCCGCCCGGTTGTAAGACACGATAAATCTCTCGCAAGCTTTGTTCTAGGTCTGGAATACTGCACAACGTCCAAGTGGATACCACATGCTGTAATTGATTATTTGCAAAAGGCAGTTGTTCTGCACTTGCGGTGATCTGCTCAACCACGAACGGTGCTGCATCAATTCGTTCCTGCGCCAATTGGAAAATTGCTGCATTGGATTCTAAGGCATACACGGTATCTACACCTTGATAAAAAGGTAAATTTAAACCCGTACCAAAGCCAATTTCCAAAACCTCGCCCGATACGCCCAATAAAAGCTCTCGTCGCAAATCCATTAAGGATGGGGTTTGCATGACTTGATTCAGCAAGTGCGGAAAAATATGTTTTTGAGAAAATTTATCCACTGGAGCGTAAAACCTCGTGGTTCAGCACGAGGATATAAGCGACTAGGGTAAACCATATTAACGACACGAAATGTCTTTTTAAATACTTGTACTATAGATCTCTTGCGAAAGTAAAAACCACCTCAATCTAAGTTTCATGAGATATCAGAACTTAAACCGTTTTTCAGATTCTGAATTTAAACGCTTGGTTGGCGTACCTCGACC
>NZ_BPPH01000063.1:0-4688 GCF_021602765.1 Acinetobacter sp. KAM396 | reverse complement strand
ATTTTCCGTGATGCCTTGTCCCGTTTCTCTTGCTTCAGCTATTGCCAAAAGAATAAGACGTTGCTCAACAGTATCTAATGTATAACTTGCTTGAATCAGAGCATTATCTTTTACAACTAACTCGGCCATTTTTTAATATAAATCAAATTTAACTAGGTCATACCATAAACTATTTTAACTAGGTTGTAAAACGACCTATTAATTAGGTCGATAAACCTAGTTTTATGGGTCGATAAACCTAGTTTTATGGGTCGATAAACCTAGTTTTATGGGTCGATAAACCTAGTTTTATGGGCTTTGAAACATTTGCTATTAAAGGCTTTCAGCCTGTCTAAAAGCATTAAAAACTATTAAAAATAATTAAAAGCCTAGTCTGGTCAAAATTGCCCTTGGTTTTCGCTACGCTCAAACTCTATTGAATCTCGCTTTCGCTCGATTCGGGTGGGCAATTTTTTGGCTCTTTTCGTTGTGAATTTGAGAAAAAGCAAACGCAAGAGCAAAAGCAACTCGGAATTCGCTTCGCTCATAAAGCTTTATGCTCGCTTCGCTCGGTCTAGGCTCAAATTTTTGCATCTAAACTTCACTTTTTTAGGTTAATCAACCTAAAAAAGCGGTTTTTCAGAGGGCCGAGGCGCGAATTTGGGGACTGTCGCTCGTAGACACTCGCTTGGTTAAGCCGTTCTTATCGCTTATAGATGTAGTGTTATTTGCTTCTATTTGCGTTTAGAGACACTTTTTTGTTTTTTGGGTACTGATCTCTAGTTCGGTTTGAAATGATCGCACTATGGCGAAAATACAGCGTTTAAACGTGATGTTTGTTCATTGCTCTGGTGTTTTGTTGAATGGGTTTCTTGGGTCTTGTTTGGCTTCTTGTATAAATCGTTCAATTTCTTGATATTGGCCTGAGTTGGCAATTTCTTGGGTGACTGTCTGTAGATCCTTGTTGCTTTGTTGCATGGTTTTACCGATCAAGGCCATACGAAATAGGGTTTTCAGGTTGTCCAAGTCCTGATTGGAGTGGGTCATTTGAAACTTTGCTCGTTCAAAAACGCCTAGATAGAGTGAGCCGATAAAGTACTTGATCTGGTCTTCTCGTTTTTTCTGTTGTTTCTGGTTTTGTTTTTCCTTTTGTTGTTCTGGATTCAGGGCTTTTTCTATTTTCTGATTCAGGTTTTTCGCTGCGGTCTGGTGGCGTTGCGTTTTGAGGATCTCATCCAGTGCATCGTGCATGGCAAAGTAGGCATCGATGTCATGTTTTTGATGGAGCTTGAGGATGTTTTGTTCCAGTGCATTGCGTTTGGCAGGTTCGGTCTGTTGGATCAGTTGCAGCTGAAGCATGCGTTTGTTGTAGGCATTGCGTTCATAGCGACATTTTTGGATCAGTTGTCGGTCTTGCTCACTGAGATCCTGAAGACTCTTTTTGTTTTTGAGCATGTGCAAGCAACGTTCTTCAACTCGACGTTTGAACGGTAGATTGAGGATATGCGAGCCGAGTTCGTTGATTTCTTTTGCGGTGAGAACTAACGCTTTGCGTCCTGCCATTTGGATCTCATTTTGCCGTGGATTGAGACCATGTTATCGTCATCTTGTGGGCGTTTAAACTATTTTTTATGCCATGCATAAAAAATAGTTTATCTCGTTTCCGTGTCTTTTTTTGACAACAACCGCTAAAGCGATTATTGTCAAAAAAAGACACTCCTCCTCGCTCCTGCGGAGAGCCTCCTTTGCGAATTGGATCTCAGGTGAATTCGGCATGTTTTACATGAATATTCGGCACAATGTGAAGAAGGATTCCAGTTCCAAGAATACTTTCCATTATCTGACTCGGACGGCTCATTTTGCCGAGCAAAAGGCCGATGAGGAATTGGAGTTCGTGCGTTCTGGAAATATGCCTGCTTGGGCTGTCGATGCACCTGCGACTTTTTGGCACAGTGCGGATCGTTATGAGATTGCTCGAGGTCGAACCAGTTCAACGTTGACCGTAGCTTTGCCAAAAGAATTGTCGAAACAGCAGCGTAAAGAATTGGTCGAGGCCTTTATTCAGGAATTTGCTGATCAGTATCAGTTCCCTTATACCGCAGCGGTGCATAATCATCCGAGTGAGCTGACAGGTGAAGATCAACCGCATTTGCATCTGATGTATTCTGAACGGAGTCTGTCCGATGGGATTGAACGACCACCAGAGCAGTTTTTTAAGCAGTATCGTCCAAAGAATCCCACCAAGGGTGGCGCACAGAAATTAACGGCTGATGCGTTGGGCTTTGGCCGTGATCAGGTGAAAGCCTTTCGAGAAAAAACTGAGCAGCTGATTAATCAGGCCTTGGAAATGCATGCACCGATGAAAACCTTAATTCTGGAGGGTATGGAGATTGTTGTTCCGAATCGAGTGAGTCATTTGTCCAATCAGGAATTTAACCAGAAGTACGGAACGCAATTGCAGGATGTCCCACAGATCTACCGATGGAAGTTGAAAAGTGCCGATCCGATGATTCAGCTTGAAGTTGAGGCACAGAAGCACACCATTCAACAGATTCGACAATTTAACAAGCTCCAGATCTATCAAAAGGAGTATAACCAAGCCTTAGAGCAGCGTAAAAATCAAGACTTGGATCGTGATGATGGTTATACGCCATCATGGTTCTAGGGATATTGTGAGGTTTTAAATAAAGCTTTTGGAGGTCGTATGAAGACTGGAAAACAAATTCTTGAGGGTTTATTTGAAGATCAACGTGCTGCTGCACATGATCCCCATCATCCAGTGAATGATCAGCTTCGCGCCAGTCTATTGTGGAAGAAACATTTCCTTGAGTTGATTCAGATCCCACGGCATCAACTGAAATCAGATGATAGCTATGTTTTAGTATCTGATATTCCAGAGTGTTTTAAGACAGAGTTTGAGCAGTTTTTTTTAGGTCAGAACCTATTGCAGCATGTGGATCATCCTGATGAATCACGACTGGATAGCAAACGTTTAGACAGTTTTATTGCCTATCTGAAAGATCATCCAAGTTATAAATCAGAGCAGCGTGGCCAAGCATGAAAAAGAACGTAGATGCAGAGCGAATTCGGGCAGCGTTTAAGGCAACGCAAGGGATTGCGGAGCATGAGTTTGATCAACGTGTGATTAATGCTAGTCAAGCGGATGTTGATGCGATGATTGAAAGGATTGCCTCTGGGGAGTCGAGTTTTGAAGAGGAAGATGAGGTGTTAATGATGAAGTGGCGAGCTATGCAATAAAGGAATATTTATTCAAGAATATATTTAATTGAAAAAGATATTTAATCTAAGAACTGATTTAGATTCATACTTTAATTAAGAATTTGATTTTTAATTTAAAAAAATGTTGTTATGTTGAATTTATAAAAATTTAATACTACATTTTATTAAAATCTATTGTATTTAAGGTCAACTTATTTATAATTCAGGCCAAAATTTTTAAAAGCATTGCTTTTTAACTTTTTTAGATGTTATAAGACTAGAACAGATAGAGCTCACTATTACCAGTAATGAGGATTCTACCTGTCTAGTGCGTGTTGTATATTGCGTGCAAGCAATATTAAGTTGTAACTTCAGTACTTGTTTCTTCACTAGTTGACTCAAATAAGTCAATTAGCTCTTTTCTAGCTAAGAAATATCTGTTTTCAGTATTCGGAACTTTCTGAAAACCATATTTTTCGTAGAAGGTACGCACTTTCTCGTTTGATGTATCTACTACTACACCAACCCCACCAGCATGTTGACAAATCTCATAAATTCGCATTAATGCCTCAATGAGTAAAAGTTTTCCAAGTCCTCGCCCTTCAAAATTTTGGTCGATACCTAAACTTACTATTAAGTAAGCAGGGAGTGGTCTAGTAATTGGAACCCCCTTAACTAAACCAATTTGTTTTACCTCTTCCTTTGTAAGGTTAAATTGTACATCGATTGGTGTGATGGAATAGCAACCAATAATTTGCGTATCTGTTGCGTCTAACATCGTAAATCCTTTTGCTAGCCCTTTAGAATTTTGTTGTCCAAATTGGCTTTGCAAATGGGTATTAACCCATGGATCAGAACTGTTAAAGTTCTTTCGGCTCTCCTTTTGACATTCAGTTAAGTTGTCGTAGTCTTGCGTTAGTGGTTGGATCATTTAGAACCTCCGTATATGATTTAAAGGCCTCTTTCAAATTTTTATTAGAAAGTGCTGGGCCTTCAACTTGTTGTTTAAACCAAAGTGCATCTTCCAAGTTTGAAAAACTTAGAACCTTATAATTGTATTTCTCAATTATTTGCTCAGCTTCTCTAGTCGCAATTTGCACAATAAAACTGTTAAGCGTTGTTCCTGAGATTTCTGCAGCTTTATTCAAACGTTCATAAAGCTCTTTTGAAATACGTGCAGAAATACGCTCTCTTGAATCTAATGTTTTATTCATAATTTCCTTCTCCGTAGTTGATTGTTTTATAAAAACAAAACTCAAGATGGGTACTCGAAATCATAAAATTGTATAGGTAAAATTACCCTTTCTTTTGGCAGTACAAAAAATCTATGAATTTCGGCAGTTAATGCATTCGGAATGTCTATTTTGATGATATAGAACATTGAAAGAATTCGTGTAAGGTGTCTCATATTTAGTCCTGTTGTTTAAAACCCGTAAAATAGTTTTTAAATTTATAGTTAGTTAACGCTATATAAAGCCAGATTATTATAA
>NZ_BPPH01000062.1:0-4802 GCF_021602765.1 Acinetobacter sp. KAM396 | reverse complement strand
GGATGTCTGATGATTTGTAGTCATAAATTTAAGTCCCCACTTGTTTCTAAGTGGGGACTAAATTAAGGCTTATAGGATGAATTCAGAAGGTGTGTTCAGCGGACGCTTACGATTATATACATCGGTGATTACTACAACAATCATCCATTGCGTAGTCAGTTAGAGCCATAATCAGGAGTGCTATAAAATGTCTTCGCACAACCATACACAAGATCACAAACATAACCACTCTGAACATGATCATAACCATGATCATTCTGGGCATAAGCATAGTCATGGTAACACCCATAAGCACAACCATGATCACTCAGGACACCATCATGGTCATGGTGGTCATGATCACGACCACGATCATGACCACAGCCATATCCCAAGTAATAAAAAAATTCTGACCATAAGCTTTTTACTGATTACCATTTTTATGGTAGTGGAATTTATAGGTGGTTTTATTACCAATAGTTTGGCCTTGATTTCAGATGCCGGTCACATGCTGAGTGACTCTGTTGCACTTGGTATTGCACTTGCAGCAGTCTTCATCGGTCAAAAACAGATTACCAAAAATAAAACATACGGCTATCAACGCTTTGAAATACTGGCTGCTGCATTGAATGGTATTACACTGGTTGGTATCGCACTGTATATCTTTATTGAGGCAATTCTACGGTTTCAGCAACCACAACATATTGAAGTACAAGGGATGTTGATCGTTGCTAGTATTGGATTGCTGATTAATATCATTGTTGCAGTAATGATTTTTAAAGGTAGTGATACCGAACACGACTTGAATATGCGAGGTGCTTACCTGCATGTACTCAGTGATTTGTTAGGTTCTATTGGCGCAATTGCTGCTGCGCTATGTATCTACTTCTTTGGATGGGCCTGGGCAGATACTTTAGCCAGTGTTCTAGTTGCAATACTTGTTCTTCGCAGTGGATATTCAGTTGTAGTAAAGGCTTCGCATGTTTTAATGCAGGGTACACCAGAAAAATTTGACTTGGCAGAAATCAAAGAAACCATTCTTCAAGGCCAGCGAATTCAGGGTGTACATGATTTACATATATGGAGTCTGACAAGTAAACGTTATATTTTATCCTGCCATATTGTTGTGAGTGAAGAAATGAGTATGCAGGAAGTGCAGATACTCTTACATGATCTGGAGAATGTCATACAAAATCTAGGTATTGAGCATGTCACTATTCAGGCTGAAACATCACTCAACAATCACGATGATATTCATCATTGCATTATTGAAAATATACCAAAGGATTCAGAACACTGAGTTTAAAAAGGTTAAATATTCCTAATATAGGTGCTTATCTAATCACAAGTGGTACCCAAGTTTAATGGCACTTAAAAGTGCCATTAAACTATATATAATTCAATTTGATATGTAATAAAATTACCCATAGGAAAGAATTATGGACTAGGCTAAAAGAAGATGGTCACAATTGTAAGATTCGAATAGAGACTGTAAATTAAATTGTGTAATTGCCTGAATTTGCTATGTTCATATTCACAACGGAGTCAGGCAACATGATGAACGAACAAAAACTAAAAGACCTTGCAGCAGAATTTGCTAAAGGAATCAAAACAGAAGACGATCTCAATCAATTCACCCGATTGTTGACTAAACTCACTGTTGAAACGGCTCTCAATGTCGAACTTACCGAACATCTCGGACATGAAAAGAATGCTCGTAAGAACGGTTCAAATGCTCGTAACGGTTATTCCAGTAAGACCGTGCTGAGCGATGATGGTGAGATTGAGATCACCACACCACGAGATCGTGATGGCACATTTGAGCCACAGCTAATTAAAAAGAATCAGACTCGTATCACGCAAATGGATAGCCAAATTCTATCCCTTTATGCCAAAGGCATGACTACCCGTGAAATCGTGGCTACTTTCAAAGAAATGTACGATGCTGATGTATCGCCAACGCTTATTTCCAAGGTGACTGATGCTGTTAAGGAGCAAGTCGCTGAATGGCAAAACCGTCCGCTGGATGCACTCTATCCCATCGTCTATATGGACTGTATTGTAGTTAAAGTCCGTCATAATGGCAGTGTTATCAACAAGGCTGTATTCCTTGCCTTAGGCATTAATCTTGATGGACAGAAAGAACTGCTCGGCATGTGGATGGCTGAGAATGAAGGTGCAAAGTTCTGGCTGAATGTCCTGACTGAGCTTAAAAACCGAGGGTTGCAGGATATTCTGATCGCCTGTGTGGATGGACTAAAAGGCTTTCCTGATGCCATTAACAGCGTATACCCGCAAACCCATATCCAGCTGTGCATTATCCATATGCTGCGTAACAGCTTGAAATACGTATCATGGAAAGATTACAAGGCGGTCACTCAGGATTTAAAAGCCGTTTATCAGTCACCTACTGAAGAGGCAGCCTTGATGGCCTTGGATCAATTCGCCCAAACATGGGATGACAAGTACCCACAGATCAGCAAAAGCTGGCGTACACACTGGGAGAATCTAAATACCTTCTTTGCTTATCCAGCCGAGATACGCAAAGCCATCTATACCACCAATGCGATCGAATCATTAAACAGCGTAATACGTCAGGCGATCAAAAAGCGTAAAGTCTTTCCAACGGATGATTCTGTACGTAAAGTGATTTACCTGGCAATTGATGCAGCGTCTAAAAAGTGGAATATGCCTATTCGCGACTGGCGTTTAGCCATGAGCCGCTTTATTATTGAATTCGGTGACCGCTTAAGCAATCGCCTTTAAATTTATGAAAAGCAATTACACAAAATTATTTACAGACTCTTCGAATATTATTTTTCCTCCTTTTCCTCCTTTTCCTCCTTTTCCTCCTTTTCCTCCTTTTCCTCCTTTAACTTGATATTCGTGATTCCAATTTTTCTTAGAGCATTCAATAACGTTGATTCACCCTCTGACAAGCCAGCAGATTTTGAATGTCTAAAAACAAATAATTGAGTAACCAAATTGGAGCCTAGGAGAGTTGTCGTATAAGAGCCCTCTGACAAAGGCAGGCTCTCCATGAGCCCAGAAATATACTGCTCAAATTGTTCTGCGGTTCTTGACCTAAATATTAGACCAGCATGCCCACGCTCCTTGAGAACACTTTCCCCATCTACAGTTGAAACGTAAGTCGCTGGTTGTATATCGAAAAGATAAACTGGAGGGCAATTTACAAGAGATAATCGGATGACCAATGCTCCACGAAGTGCTGTTTTATTTGAGTTTGCATAACACCAATTTTTATAAGTTTGTTTTTCTCCATCTGTAATATCTTTATTATTTAATGTTTCTGAATTAACGAAAAAGGCCATGAGAGTGGGTTTATCGCGGTAATCAAACTCTTCCTCAAAAGTATAATAGTGGACTGCATTGACAATACTGGGATTTAACGAGCGAGCCTTTAAACATGCATTCCATAGGCCCATGATTCTTCCATGATCTGGAGCTTCAAACTCTGTATCTCCATTAGTGGTCGGGTTAATTTGGACATTTAGAACTTCCTTAGAGCTATCAGGTTCTCCTGTACCAACTGTATTGGTTTCTTTAGTATTTTTCTTTCTCTGTGGCTGGGTGATGGTTCTTTCATACTTTGTTTTACTTTTTTCCCCGATAGGGCCTGAACCTAACCATGTAAATTCATGACCTAAAATAACCGATTGTAATAATGGTTTGCGCCCTCCTTGATCTTCAGATACGTTAATCTGACCAGGACCTAGTTGCAACTGAGGAGGATTAGGTGAGTTGACATCTACAGGTTTCTTAATGCGGTGAATTACCTTTGGAACACGTCTGATAAGTGTTTGATCAGGTAGTTCTATTCCAAGGATTGTCAAGGCTAAAAAAGCATTGGTGTCAGGAATACAAAAACCTGAAACCCTAATTTTTCTCGTTTCCTTATGCCATGGCATTACTTTAGGGTATATATGGTTTCTTTGGATAAAATCATCATGTTTTGCAATACTGCTAAATAAGATTCTTACGGCATCTTGGGTATATTTGCTATATTTATAGTAGGCAATAAATACATGATCATCTGTTGTGAGGCTATCACCTATAAGGATCGTCCAGGTGTTTTCTTCTTCTGGATGAGGGGTGTAGAGCCGTTCATGTCTTTCGGTCTCATCATATGTTGTCAGAATTCTAGGAAGTTCTGTAGAGAGACCATATCCTCTCACCAGAAACTCAAAACAAGGTACGAGTAGTTCCTTATATTCCTGATCCGTTAAGGAGAAAGAAATGCAATTCTCACGTTGGCTTGGATTAATATAAAATTTATTCTTGTCTGAGAAGAAATGATCTATTCTCCCTGTCTTTTCGTCTCGCTTATATGCTTGAACATAGGTATGTGTAAAATCCGTATGGTCAATATCAAACTCCCTTATTTCAAAGGGAAGATAGTCAACTAATCGTTCATGGTGCCAAACTGTTCCAATAGGCCAAGACACCAAATCTGTTATATTTGCATCAATAAAAATAAAATTATCTGTGGGTGTGTAATCTTCCAGAAGTTCCCTAAAAGCCACATGAACTTTAGGTTGAGCATTTCTACGATCAGCTTTTGCTAACGCTCCATACCACCACACCATTAAGAACTTTTCAGCATTGGATTCAAGAACTTTGAATGCCGGTGATTTTGTTTTATCTGGAGAGTTATCAGTATTTTTTTCATTAGAATGATTGTTCATGGTCAACAGAGATGGATCCGTAAATTTGAACAACTCCTATAAGTGATATTCTGCTCCTCAAATGATGTTATAAACATCAATATATGGAGTATTTTATGGCACGTAGACCAAGAAGAA
>NZ_BPPH01000061.1:0-4829 GCF_021602765.1 Acinetobacter sp. KAM396 | reverse complement strand
TAGATGCTACCGCAGTTCGTCCCGAACTTCGGTTAACGGTCTTAGTCGTACAGTGATAAATTGCCATGCCTTAGCCTTGTGATGGTTTTGCTTTTGCTTTTAAAAATTGCGTCGCAATTTTTTGGGGTTAAGGGGATTCCCCTTACGCAACGATGACTTGAACTTTGTTCAAGTCGTAAGTGCGCATTTCATGAAAAACACGATAGCATATAGCCCGCTTGAATTTCAATTCATAGGGCCTTATGCTTGAGTGGTTTTCTATATCCCAAAATCTGAATCATGACAAAAGCTGCTGAAAATCTTGAAAAGAAAATCGAAGCTCAGTTAGAAAAGCTGAAACAGTTAAAGGCTCGCAAACAAGCTATCGAAGCTAGAGAAAAGTCAAAGCAAAAAGAGCAGGAAAGAAAGGATGATACTAGACGTAAAATTTTGCTTGGCTCTTATTTAATTAAGAAGATGAATGCCAATGAAGCCAATAAAGAAAAAATACTCGCTGAACTCAACGAGTATTTAATAGAAGATAGAGATAGAAAGCTTTTTGATTTGCCAATTCTAAACCAATAAAAAAGGAGCTATTTAGCTCCCTTTAAAGTGATTACTTAAACCCAAGCTGCTCTAGCAGTGGATAGAACATCCTAAATTTCGGCGGTTCTAAAAGCATATCTGCAATACGGATTGCAAAATCTTCATAGCTTTCAGTTCCTCGTGAATACTCGCTCAATTCAGGTAGTTTAGCCATTTTATTAGCAAATAAATGTCGTTGAGCATCTGTCAGTGGAATAAAGAAATCAGGTGCATTCGGATCTCTTTTTGAATCTATTTGTTTTGCTATTTTAGGAGTGTGCTTTTGCTTAAACCGGAACGAAAAGCCAGAAATAGTACGTCCAGTTTTATGCTGCTCATAACTGACCGTAATATCGGTATGCTCATTAATTTGTTGGATAGAAGGCTCTAATACTCGGCTTTTGAAATGATTCATTGCTTTGTATTCATCAGCTCCAATACCTAGTTTTTCCCTAAATTCAGAGAGTTCAATCTTTGGCACTTTACCAACTTCACGCCATGCAATGAGAAGCTCATATAAGCGTATAGCGTACTTACTGGTAAGTTGAGAAACTTGCTTTAATTGATAGCTAGTAAAGTGTTGCTCAAGCCTTGTAATTAACGGCACCACATCAGGGGCAAAAGTAATTTCTAATATAGCTGAATCATCAATATATTTGATTCTGCTCACCCAACGAGATCGAACAATACCAACTCCTTTTGTTGTTGTTTCTCTAAAAGAAAACTGGCGTTCAAATAAATTATTTACAGCATTTTTTAATGCTTCATAAGCTGTTTCTTTCTTTACATTAAATTGGTTTGCATAGTCACTAGCATGTATCTCTAATTTGCTATCTGAAGTAATTCCTTGCTGGGTTTCACGGGCATTGATAATTGCTAAAAGTATTAAACGCTGTTCTGTTACTTCTAAATTATAACTAGCGTTTATCAAGGCATTATCTTTCACTACTAATCCATTCTTCATATTCAACACGTTATATAATTATGTGCATAAAGACACATTAAAGTATTATGTGTCTTTATGCAAGGAATCTGTGTCTTTATAGCAAGGAATCTGTGTCTTTATAACAAGGAATCTGTGTCTTTATAACAAGGAATCTGTGTCTTTATTGGCTTTTAAACTTAGTAATATCAATAATTTCAGAAGGTCTAAAAGCATTTAAAAACTTTAAAATATATATAAAAGCCTAAGCAGGCATGAAAACAGCCCTATGCCCTCGCTAAAGCTCGGACGTTTTAACCTCGCTTCGCTCGGTTGAGGGGCTGTTTTTTCAAAGGTCAATCGAGAGTTTTAAAAAGAAACTATGCCTTCGCTTCGCTCAGAAGGCTTTATGCTCGCTTCGCTCGGTCATAAACCAATTCAAGTACAGTCGCTTTGCTCTGTTAATCCCTTTATGAGGCAAATGGGAGTAATTGTAATCGGGGAGAAAAAACGCATGAATTTTAATACCAAGCAGTCGCTCGTAGACACTCGCTCGGTTAATAAAAATAATTGGGTTTAAAATACATTAGGTGTAATACAAGAGTTTGGACTGAAATGTATTATTTAAAACAGGGGGTTAAATAATTAATTCTACTGTTTTAATATAGAAAAAGACGAGTGGTCAGACTCGCCTTCTTCAATTTTCACCTCCTTATCTATTAACTTTTTATTCCTGCAAGAATATTAGTTATTGGTTGTGTGTAATTGTTATCGTAATCTTAGTTCTCCATGCCAGAAGATAGATAGCTATCCACATATCGACTGGCATATCTACTAAGATCGCGTGAATGAGCTCGCTCATAATCACCCTCCCTTCGTAATGTTATATCTAGGACATTTCTGTCCCCCCCAACGCCTTTGTTTTCAAAACTTAACTTCATTTAAGTGCTCCTACTTCATAGGCTCTATGTTCAAAAATTTCATACATTTCTTGCTGGATCTTCTTCTCGGCATAGAGAGCTTTGATCGCATGAATTGGATGAAGCATTAATACGTACTGATAACGAGTTCCAACTTTATGTGCTTTAACAAACCCTAAATCATGAAGTGACTGCATTCTCTGTTGCCAAGTCGTCACTCGTCTTTCACTATAAAAACCTGATTCATACGCTAAAGAGGCTTCATCAGTGACATCCACAATCATCTCATCATAGTTACGACACCATAATGCTAAGTATGTTTGTCCTGCTGGCTTCCCTTTTGTTAAAGCATCAATAATGTTTACTACTAAAGGCAAAATCCGTGGTAAGTGGATATACCCATCATCAGTACCTCGATGCCAAAGCTCGACATCCTCTAAACTGCCAAAGATTCGCGTTCTTAACGCTAGCCTTTTAGCCGCTGGTTTAGATGGCTTACTTTTTACGGCAACATCTTTATTTTCCATAAAAACTCCTTGAAAATCAAATATTTAATATGTCATGAGAAGTGAGTTAAGTGGGTTTATCCTGATCTTTCAATATTTTTCTTAGAAATTTAATATACATAATAATTTATTGAATGGTAATAAAAAATCTGAATAAATAAGATATGTGTAATATATAGTACAAAAATCAATGTTAATTGTTTGTTTTTAAATTATTTTTACGTTATCCAGTAATCTTCGTAATCTGTCCTCCGTAATCTAAGTAATCCTGTGATCCCGTCGTCCAGTTAGGAATTTAATTACATATTATTACATTTATTTTTAGCCAAAAAATACACTTAAAGCTCGACACTTTGAAACTTGGCTTTAGCCATAGTTCAAAGTCGAGCCACTTTGCGACTGCTAAAAGTTAATTTGTAATGAGAGGAGCAAAGCAAAGTACCGAATCGGAATTATTTAGGATCAATCACACAGTAATCGGCATTTTTCCCATAGCCACACTGTTTTTTTATAACTCTAACGCATGTTTTCCCATCACATTTTGATAGGTCTAAACTGTATTTTTTCAGGTTGTTTACTTCCGATCTGCGCTGCTGGATTTCATCCATACTTGGTACAAATAAAAATAATGCCAAGAACAACACCATCACCAACGCTACAAAGGCACTGGCAAACACGGCAATGAATTGATAGTTAAGACGGCTAGTTGCCTTGTCTAGTTCCTGAATACGGCTCTTTAATGCCCCTATAGCCTGTTTATTTGTCTCCTGCAGCGACTTTTCAGCCTTATCTAGAACCCCACTAGCTACTTGGGTGTAAAACGTCTCTAATCGCTTCTTATCGTCTGCTATGGCTTCTCTGTATTCCTTCATGGAAGCCAATAAAATATATAACTGGTCGTCTAAATCGTTTTGGTTGCTCATAGAGATGGCCCATCTTTATTCATGCTTTGGCGTTGTTTCTGCTTCATGGCTCGTTCTTGCTGCTGCTTTAACTGCTGCTGATGTTCCAGTTGTAGGCGTTTAGCTTCCTGATCTTTCTTCCATTGCTCGAAACCCTTTTCGACACGGCTGAAGCCTTGTTCTAGGATTTTTTCCTTTTTAGGTTCTTTGTATTGGAGCTGCTGACTGTTTTGCTGTTTGATATTGTCATTGAAACGGCTAACTTCAGTATCTATGCCCTTTCTGCGTAACTGAGTAACCTTGCTGCCTTCATGTATCGTGGCTTGTAAGCCGTTACCTTGTTCGGCATAGCTACGATGGTCTATTTTTTCTTTGTACCCTGCTTTGTCCAGGGCGTAATTTGCAAGGTTTGCCCAGGTGGCTCGAATCTGCTTGATTTCTTCCTGGCTTGTTCCCATGCCTAGGCTTTTTCTTTTGGTGTTACTTAACTCGATTTCCGCTTTTTGAGTAAGGACCAATTTATTGTCAGGGTCTAATTCTGCTTTGCGAGTTGTCAGCAAGATATGTGCATGATGGTTTTTATCATCCCCACCTTTACTGGGTGCATGAATCGCTAAATCTGCAACTACCCCATAGCGATCTACTAATGACTTGGCAAAGTCTTTAGCGAGTTCCTTGCGTTGTTCTTCATCCAATTCATCAGGCAAAGCAATAACCCATTCTCTAGCAGTTCTGGCATCTTTCCTGTTTTCGGTTTTTTCCGCCAGATTCCAGAGTTCGGCACGATCAATTTGAGTATCTAAGTTCGAGATAATTTCGGTATAAGCCACACCTTCTTTTCTCGTAAAGTCGTGCGTTAATCCTGTTCGTTCATCTGTCAATTTTTCTCCTGCACGATAGGCGATAGATGCTACCGCAGTTCGTCCCGAACTTCGGTTAACGGTCTTAGTCGTACAGTGATAAATTGCCATGCCTTAGCCTTGTGATGGTTTTGCTTTTGCTTTTAAAAATTGCG
>NZ_BPPH01000060.1:0-5372 GCF_021602765.1 Acinetobacter sp. KAM396 | reverse complement strand
TTAGCGAGTGTCTACGAGCGAAGTATTGATGCTTTTGCTCGTCAAAAAGCATGAGCATAGCGAATGCATTATTCATGTTTTGCTTTTTGAATCCTTGATCATATATGCAAAAAACTGCCCCCACGAAGCGAGTGAAACGAGCTTCAATAGAGTACGAGCTTTAGCGAGTACCAAGGGCAGTTTTAATAACTCACTTTGGAAATAAATTCCCTTTTATTCTTTTAAAAAGCTTTTAAAAGCTTTTAGACCCTCTGAAAACCTTATGCAGCAATAGTTTCAAGCGTTAAAAGGGTACAAATAGCATGATAAAGGGTACAAATAGCATGATTTTATCGTTTAAAAGGGTACAAATAGCATGATTAAAGGGTACAAATAGCATGATAAAGGGTACAAATAAATTATTGTACCCTTATGTTTATTGGTGTACATTGTTTTCTCATAAGGGTACAAAAATCATGTTCATTTTTTATAAGGTTTGATATCTGAATGAATAAAGAAAATAGTTATGATAAATCTTATCCAGTAACAACAATGGCTATTCAAAACAAAGTTACTGAATGCTTTAAAAGCATGTCTGTAGATGAAAAAAGAATTTTAATTATGGCTTCTCCGATTGCTAGAAATATCGATGCAAGTGAACAAGATCAAATCTTAATATCTGCTCAACAATTTGCTGATGACTGTGGTATCAAAGTCAATTCTGCTTATAAACAAATTGAAAATGCGTCAAAAAAACTAGTAGATCGGTCCTTTTCATACGTTAATGATAGGGGGAAAAAGGTCTACTCTAACTGGGTAATTGATGCTACTTATGAAGATGCAGGGATATCTTTAAGGTTTACATCTATTGTTTTGGTGATGTTGAAAATTTTAGATAAATACAATCCATACACTCGTTATAAAAAAGATGTAGTTCTAAAATTAAAAAAAGACTACTCAATAGACTTTTACCATTTAGCGAAAAAAAATCAGGCAAAAAATGGCTTTGAATTAACGCTAGATGAAATGTTTACAGAGTTTGGTTTACCAGAATCTTATAGAGATTTGAGGAACTTAAAACGAAGAGTTTTGAAGAGCTCATTAGATGAAATTAATGAATTTACCGATGTAACAGTTGACTATAGTCCAGTTAAAAAAGGACGTTCTGTTGTCGGCTTTAAGTTCACTGTGAAAGAAAAATCTAAGCCAAAATTAATAGCTCCTGAGCGAGATCCAAAAACAATAGATATATTCTGCAACCTGTCTGATGCTCAAATTAACAAGTACAGTGCTATTTTATCTAAACTTTCTGAGCTATCAGACCTAAGTAACTTCCAGGACTATCCTAGTTTTGCCCTTTGGATTAGTGGCATCTTACGAGATCCGAAAAGTGTAAGAGAGGAAACAGCAAAGCGGATTTTTAAAGCTCTTCATAGCAAGACGGATTTTAAACCATGAAAACTAGAGCTGAATTAGATGCAATGAGCCATCAAGAACTCAAAGACTATGAGCAAAGTTTACTTGCTCTGTGGACACCAAGAATGGCTATTGAAAGTGACATTGAAAGGTTAAGCACTAATCGCAACGAATTATTAGAAATTTTTAATCAATTAAAAAATCCTGATGCTCCTGAAAATGAGCGTTTAAAAAATTCTATTTTATCGCTCAAATATAAGATTGAAGATTTAGAAGATAAATTGGATGATCTTATTCAAGATAATCGCTTAAATCGTGCAGATTGAATTATTCAGTTTATTTAATTAAAACCGTGAAACATTGATCAAAGAATAGGCGTGGAACGTGAATAGTCACAAAAAAGCCGTTCCATTGCGCTGAACCCTGGAACGTCTTAGTATAAGTTTATGATTTATATCGAATAAAAAACAGTATTTCGTATAAGGTGTATTATGTTAATTTTAGAAAATCTAAAATAATTATTGATAATTTTTTTTTGAAAATTTAACATACCTTCCGATTGGTATTTTAGGTATGATTACTTATGAACAGTGTGTTACTCGCTTATGTATTACTTGGATTTGCAATAGTTTCCGAAGTGATTGGAAGTAGTTTTTTAGTTAAATCGGAAGGGTTTACAAAACTTTTTCCAAGCGTGATGGTCTTTATTTCTTTTAGCACGGCATTTTATTTATTATCACAAGTTATTAAAACAATCCCTTTAGGTATCGCATACGCTATATGGGCTGGTGTTGGGATTGTTCTAACTGCTGTAGTTAGCTACTTTGTTTTTAAACAGACACTAGATAATCCTGCTTTAATTGGAATTGGTTTTATCGTATCTGGCGTAATAATTATTAATTTATTTTCGCAATCAGCAGGTCATTAAGTGAAAGAAATTCGGCAACAAAAGAAGCAACCAGAGGTTATTCGAAAGCGCATCCTTGAACAGGCAACTATTCTTGTTTCTCAAAAGGGTATTTCTGGTGTTTCTATTCAAAATATTGCTACAGCAGTAGGTATAACAAAAGGGGGGGTATTTCACCATTTCCCGAATAAAAAAAATTTGATAGAAGAAATGTTCAATCAAATAATTCTTGATTTAGATCAAACAGTTGAATACTTGATTAAACGCGATCAAACAGAATATGGTAAATTCACACGAGCTTATATTCATAGTTCTTTTATCCATCAAATAGATGGGGTGGTTTCTGCTTGGTCAGCGTTATCAATGACTATGATCACAGAGCCTACCTTTAATAAAATTTGGATGGAATGGCTAAAAAATAGATTATCTCAACATGCAGAAACGGATAGTCATCCTGATTTAGAGTTACTTCGTTTAGCAGCAGATGGGTTGTGGCTACAAAGTATTACCGGAGTCATTGATGATGAGCAATGTTCAAAATTAGAAGACGATCTGCTTAATCGAACCTATTTAACATAAAATCTCTTATGCGAAATTTAGGTCTTATCCCAAATAAATCCATTAAAAAGATCTTTATCTTTCTGCCTATTTTCTTCAGTCTTACTTTCCGTGCTTAAAAACTTTTCAAAATCGGTTAGTTGACCCTTAAAAGATTCATCATTTTTCAGTTTGTTTAGAACCCAAGCCCCCAGTAGAATTTTACGTCTAGTATCATCTTTTCTTTGTCGATCAGAATTTTTCTTTTTTTCACGAGCAGCAATAGCTTGTTTTTGTGCTTTTAGTTGTCTTAATCGTTCTTCTTGCTTTGCAATTTTTTGCTCTAAAGTTTCAACACTCATACCATCACCATCTCAAGGAATCCCCCTCAAGCATAGGTCTGTTTGAATTGAAATTCAAGACAGCCCATGCTATCGTGGTTTTCCCGAAGGGCGCACTTAGCCATTGGATTTCATCCAATGGTGCGACAAGGGGTAAATCCCCTTTGTAATCCCCTGACCAACATATACATGTTGGTAATTTCGATAAATCGAAATAAAGAGCAAAAGCAAAATGGCGATATATCATTTTTCAGTTAAAACGATTAGTAGAGGTAATGGACGATCGGCCGTTGCTTGTGCTGCATATCGTTCAAGTGAAAAATTGGTATGCGATTTTTATGGAAAAGAACAAGACTACACAAGAAAAACTGGTGTCGAATTTACAAAAATCTATGCACCTGAAAATACAAATACTGAGTTACTCAAGCGCCAAACACTTTGGAATGAAGTCGAAAAGGTTGAACGTAGAAAAGATGCATTACTTGCAAGAGAGTTTGAGATTGCATTTCCCAGTGAGTTAAACGCTGAACAGCGTGAAAATATGCTCAATGAACTTTGCCGAAACCTCGTTAAAAAATACGGTGTCATCGTTGATGCTGCTATTCATGCACCTCATACAGACAGTGGAAGTGATGAACGCAACTACCATGCACACATCATGTTCACAACCCGAAGTATTAATGAGCAGGGTGGCTTTTCAGCAAAAAAATATAGGGACTTCAGTCGTGACAATGGCACAGAAACTGTAAGCCACTGGAGAGAATCATTTGCAGAGTTATGCAATCATCACCTGGAACAAAATGGATTTGATGAACGTGTCGATCACAGAAGTTATGAAGACCAGGAAAGTGACCTAGAAGCAACTCAGCACGAAGGTCCTCAAGCGACATACCTCCGGAGACGAGGGATATTTACAGAAATTAGTCTGAAAAATGATGAAATTAAGCTACGTAATTTAAAAATCAAAAAGGTCATCGCACTGGATGAAAACATCAAAGTATCTGAGGATCTTGTTCAAAAAGTACGAAGTGAGCTTCAGTTTCAATACTCTCAAGCTGAGTATTCAGAAAAAACTTCTCAGAAACTTTATGAATTCCAAAATGAAGAATTATCAAAATTAACAACAAAATTAGACACGATGAGTTCTGCAATATCAGAACTACGCAAAAAAGAGCCTTTATTTTTTAAAACAAAATGGATCAATCAAATAAATGACCTGATCGACCAACACAACACCCAACTAGACATCCAAAAGCATATTTCTGGTCTTAGTGAAATAGAAAAAAAAGAGAGATATTCTGATCATTTAAATAAATGGACAGAAGAAAATCAGCTGCTCCAGCCTAAAAAGTCTTTTGCAAAACTTGACGAACCGAACATCACTGTTAAACAACGAAAACTTAATGATCAAATTTCAAATATAGATCATCAAATTTCTGAAATATCACGCAGAGAAACTGAGTATCAAGAGTATGTACGCGATCAAAGACTGGAGATCATAAATAGTTATATATTTGAAGAAGATAACTATGGAAATAAATACTTTAGTCCTCAAAATGGTGAAAAACAAAAGCGACTATATGCAGAAGAAATGGAAGATCTAAAAATCCAAGAATTGCATGCGGCTTTTACAAAAAAAATTGAGACCGAAGCGCAGCAAGAGTTTTCCCAAAAAATAGCAATACAGCTCGAAAACGACCGAAAAGATCGTGAATCTAGAGAACAGCAGTTACGTAAAGAACGAGAGCAACAAGAACAACGCTATGCACAAGAACGAGAGCAACAAGAACATTTGGCATTTTTAAGACGCCAAGAACAAGAAAAACAGCAGAGAAATGAGCCTAAAAAGCCAGAAAATGACAATAACCATGACTACACGCCTTAGCAATCCCATTTAAGCGCAAAAAAACGGGGGTTTTAGCGACTTTTGATAGAAATACAGTAAAACTATAGTTGATAAAAATAAAATCGCTTAGAACGCAAATGAGAGCCTTTTAGCGAGTGTCTACGAGCGACACAACGAAAGGTTGCTTATTCCCCCTCTGAAAAACCGTTTTTTATTGAATTACTGGGGACAGTGATTAGCGAGTGTCTACGAGCGAAGTATTGATGCTTTTGCTCGTCAAAAAGCATGAGCATAGCGAATGCATTATTCATGTTTTGCTTTTTGAATCCTTGATCATATATGCAAA
>NZ_BPPH01000059.1:0-6016 GCF_021602765.1 Acinetobacter sp. KAM396 | reverse complement strand
TGGATGTCTGATGATTTGTAGTCATAAATTTAAGTCCCCACTTGTTTCTAAGTGGGGACTAAATTAAGGCTTATAGGATGAATTCAGAAGGTGTGTTCAGCGGACGCTTACGTCTAACAATCAAAATTCCCTCTCCTGAGCAAGTTTTAAAATACTGGTTAAAACAAAGCGCAGATGAGGGTTAGGCAGAAACACTTCTTTAATTTCACATATCAATAAACAAGTTACTTCACTTTAGTTTTACGAATCATTTTATATAAAACACTTGGCGATAAACGCGACACCCACACGCCCAATTTTTCTTTAGCGCCCCCGACCACAATATATTCATCGCCTGCCATGAGTGCTTTAACAGTGTCTTTAGCAAAAACATCGGCATCTAAACCATTTTCAATGGCTTCATCTTGATGTCCTTGTGGTTTGCCTTCACCATTCAACGCATTAAAAGACACATTGGTATTTACAAAACCAGGGAATACAACTGAAACCTGTACGCCCTGCTCTGCTACTTCTGCGCGCAAACTATTCGCCCACATGTGAATGGCACTTTTCGCTGCAGAATATGACGCGCGATATTGCGTGCCCAATAAGGCCGCAACACTAGACACAAAAATAATGCGGCCATGTTTTTGCTGCAAAAAGGTCGGCAATACAGTTTTGGTCAGAAAGACCTGAGAAAAATAGTCCACTTCCATAATGGTGCGTTCGGTTTGCATAGAGGTATCAGCAATTAAAGCGCGCTGACTTAAACCTGCATTATTGATTAGCCAGTCAATGCGTCCTTTACGTGCCAAAACTTGCTCATAGGCATGTAACACCTGACTTTCATTGGTAATGTCTGCACGTATAGAAAGATGACGTTCAGGATTCAGCAAACTCATGCGTACTTTTTCAAGTTCTTCATAACGACGTGCGGTTAAAATCACTTGGGCTCCTTGTAAAGCACACTCTTTTGCCAATGCCTTACCAATGCCAGAAGATGCACCAGTAATCCACACCACTTTATGTTCCAAGTTTTCCCGTTTTGCCATACCCTTTGTCCGCGTTATTGAAAAATTTATGTCATCAACATTTAAGTCTTAGGCTTTTCAGGATGCTGTAAAAACCCAAGAAAATGGTTTAAATATATTTCTGCACTTTCTAAATCGAATTGCGCACCCATTTTTTCTAAGCGTTTATACCCCAGTTGTGTAGTCAAATGAATCACACCGTTTAAAGTTTTATCGACCACTACATTAAATTTCAGCATTTTTTTCGGATCACGAATTAAATAACCTACGCCCTGATCAATAATTTGAGCAAACCCTTTAAATGCAGGCGCAATGCATGCACTGTTGCCCTGCCTAATTTGCTCAATGCAACCCAAAGTTTCTTTCATGACAATACTATCGACAGGATAAGTCACAAAAGCTTGCTCTTCCTGCTGATCCATCATGCTTGCCAGATAATTCACCATAGGCGTTAAACGTTGATTGCCAAAAAACGATACCGACCATGGCATATATTTTTGCATGGTTTGTATGACTTGCTGAATAATTTTTTCAGACTCACCATCTAGTGAATGGCTAGAACGTGACATTTCACCAAAAAGCTGCTCAATAATTTCACAAGAAATATCGGTCAGTACCGCTCCCAAAGCTTTAGATAAACTTTCCAATTCACCCGCATTGAGTTGTTGATGAATGTGTTGAAATCTTTGATATGTGTCTGGTTTTAATTCTAAAGAAACAGCATAAGTCATAACTGAATTTGCCTATTTTGACCGTATTGATGTGTTTTCATTTATTTCTAAAAGCCGTTGCTTAAACCTAGTTTAAAACAGTGTTGCAGGCAACGGAGAACTTGCCGTTTTTATCATACTTGACGTCCATCATACGATGAGTTTGCCCAACTGCCAATTGCGATAAGTTTGGCTGAGTTGAATCTCGCTTAGCGGGCCATTTTTTTGCTACAATAGTTGCAATTTTTTATTCACTTTTAATCTGTTCTTACTATGACTGATTCAGCGCAAAATATTGCTACAACCTACGATCCTACCGAGATCGAGAAAAAATGGTACAAGACTTGGGAAGAAAACGGCTACTTTAAGCCGTCAGAAAAAGGCGAATCATTCTGTATCATGATTCCGCCGCCAAACGTCACAGGTAGCTTGCACATGGGTCATGGTTTTAACAACGCCATTATGGATGCCCTTACACGCTTTAACCGTATGTCAGGCAAAAATACCTTATGGCAACCAGGTACAGACCACGCGGGTATTGCCACACAAATGGTGGTAGAGCGTCAATTGGGCGCGCAAAATATCAGCCGTCATGACTTAGGCCGTGAAAAATTCATCGAAAAAGTCTGGGAATGGAAAGAACAATCTGGTGGTAACATTACCCGTCAAATCCGTCGTTTAGGTTCTTCAGTAGATTGGTCACGTGAACGCTTCACCATGGATGAAGGCTTATCGAATGCGGTGAAAGAAGTTTTCGTGAAACTACACGAAGAAGGTTTAATTTACCGTGGTAAACGCCTCGTAAACTGGGATCCAAAATTACAAACTGCCCTATCTGACCTAGAAGTTGAGTCTGATAAAGAAGAACAAGGTTCACTCTGGCACTTCAAATATTTCTTTGAAGATAAATCGCTTCGCACACACGATGGTAAAGATCATATTGTGGTGGCAACCACTCGTCCTGAAACATTGTTAGGTGATACTGCAGTTGCGGTTGCGCTTGATGATGAGCGTTATTCGCACCTTGTTGGTCAAAACATCATCCTGCCAATTACTGGTCGTGCGGTTCCAATCGTTAAAGATGAATATGTCGATAAAGAATTCGGTACAGGCTGTGTGAAAATTACCCCTGCCCACGACTTCAATGACTATGAAGTGGGTAAACGCTGCGAATTGCCAATCATCAACATCTTCAACAAAAATGCTGAAGTATTGGCTGAATTTGAATATATCGCAAAAGCAGGCGAACAAATTTCTAAAACCATTCCTGCACCTGCAGACTACATTGGTTTAGAGCGTTTTGAAGCACGTAAGAAACTGGTTGAGCAAGCGGAAGCTGAAGGCTGGTTAGATCAGATCCAACCGTACACGCTAAAACCACCTCGCGGTGACCGTTCGGGCGTGATTGTTGAGCCATTATTGACGGACCAATGGTATGTGAAAATTGCACCGTTGGCGCAGCCTGCAATTGAAGCAGTGAAAGATGGTCGCATCAAGTTCGTGCCTGAACAGTACAGCAATATGTACATGGCGTGGATGAACAACATTCAAGATTGGTGTATTTCGCGTCAATTGTGGTGGGGGCATCGTATTCCCGCTTGGTACGATGCTGAAGGCAATGTTTATGTCGGTCGTGACGAAGCAGAAGTTCGTGCGAAAAACAACATCCCCGCTGACGTTGAATTGAACCAAGACGAAGACGTACTCGATACATGGTTCTCATCAGGTCTGTGGACATTCTCAACTTTAGGCTGGACAGGCGATGCTGAAAAAGACAAAGCCAACTACTTCTTAAACACCTTCCATCCAACAGATGTATTGGTGACAGGTTTTGACATCATCTTTTTTTGGGTTGCTCGCATGATCATGCTGACCATGCACTTCATGAAAAATGAAGATGGTACGCCACAAGTGCCGTTCAAAACTGTGTATGTACATGGTTTAGTTCGTGACAGCGAAGGTCAAAAAATGTCGAAGTCTAAGGGCAACGTACTTGACCCATTAGACTTGATTGATGGTGTAGATCTTGAAACTTTAGTACAAAAACGTACCACAGGTTTGATGAACCCGAAACAAGCGGCAAAAATTGAAAAATCGACCCGCAAAGAATTCCCAGAAGGGATTCAGGCGTATGGTACAGATGCAGTTCGTTTTACCTTCTGTGCATTGGCAAACACAGGTCGTGACATCAAGTTTGATATGAAACGTGTGGAAGGTTACCGTAACTTTGCCAACAAAATTTGGAATGCAACTCGTTTTGTATTGATGAATGTTGAAGGTCAGACTGTCGGTCAAGAAGCACGTCAAGACCTTTGGGAATTGCCTGAACAGTGGATTGTGAGCCGTTTACAAAAGGCAGAACAAGCTGTTCATCAAGCCTTTGCAACTTACCGTTTAGACTTGGCTGCGCAAGCGATTTATGACTTTATTTGGAATGAATACTGCGATTGGTATGTAGAGCTGACCAAACCTGTTCTGAATGATGAGTCTGTTTCTGAAGAACGCAAAGCTGAAGTTCGTCGTGTATTACTTGCGGTGATGGAAGCTTCTTTACGTCTTGCTCACCCAATCATGCCTTACTTGACTGAAGAAATTTGGCAAACCCTTGCGCCAATGATTGGCTTGGGTGGTGAAACCATTATGTTGGCAAACTACCCTGTTGCAGATGAAGCCAAAATCAACGAACAAGCCGAAGCAGATATGCAATGGCTACAAGGTTTGATTGGTGCGGTGCGTAACATTCGTGGTGAAATGGGTCTAGGTAATGCACGTTTATTGCCTGTACTTTTACAGAACACGACTGAAGCAGAAAAAGCACAAATTTCTCGTATTGAACCGTTGTTTAAAGCATTGGCGAAAGTTGAAAGCATTACTTTCTTGACGGATGGCGAACAACCGCCATTGTCTTCTTCTTCTGTAGTGGGTCACGTATCTGTTTACGTTCCAATGAAGGGCTTAATTGACCCGAAAGCGGAATTAGGTCGCCTACAAAAAGACTTAGACAAAGTTCAAAAACAGCATGACCAAATTGCGACTAAACTTGCGAATGAAGGTTTTGTAGCGAAAGCACCTGCGGCTGTGGTTGAAGGTGAGAAAGTGAAACTTGCTGAATTTGCAGATCAATTAGCGAAGATTAAAGCGAATATGGAGCAGATTGCGGCACTTTAATGTGTTGTTAGTTTGATCTAATTTATAGTATAAAGGGCTGATTATTCAGTCCTTTATACTTAGTAAAATATATGTCTCAAATAATTCCATTAAATCCATCTGAAGTTCAATATTTATGCGAAAAAGAAGAGAGTCAATTCTTTGATAAAAAAGCATTTGGTATTGAAGCAAAAAAAATTCAAAAACTAGCTGTAGCTTTTGCCAATAGTGATGGAGGTGAAATTATTGTAGGCATTAAAGATGACAGCGATGAACCTATTGCTAATAAGCGTTGGCAAGGTCGTGATTCAACAGAAGAATATAATTCAATTATCAAAGCTTTAGTTGAATTAGAGCCATCTATTCCCTTCAGATTTAGTTTTCATACCAAACAAGGTGAAGTACGTAATTACATTCTCAAAATTGACGTTGACAAAGGAACTGATGTCTATTACACAGCTGATAAAAAAGTATATGTCCGACATGGTGCTCAGTCTATGCCATATACATCCCCAATAAAAATTTTAGAATTAAGTCATGCAAAGGGCGTTACTTCAGCCGAAGATCTTTTTGTATCAAACTATCCCACGGATGAATTACTTAAAAGTCCTTATTTATTAGATTTTTTGGAAAAATTACCAATTAGATCAGCAAAGCCAATAGATTTTTTATTACAAGAAAACCTGATCAATAAGGAATCTTTAAATCCAACTTTTGCTTCCATACTTCTGTTTGCTGAAAACCCTAGTCAAATTTTACCTAAACAATGCGCTATAAAAGTTGTTCGATACGATAGTACAGATGAAGATATTAGTCGCGAGTTTTTGACTGAAGATAAATTCAGTATTGAAGGTAATTTACTAAATCAAATCCAACAAGCCAAAGAAAAAATAGATTATTGCTTGAATCAGACAAGAGTAACTACATTAAATGGGGATACGACAGCTAAATATCCTTATAATGCCATTTGGGAGATTTTAGTTAATGCTGTGATTCACAGAGATTATTCAATCTCAGATAATACATTAATTACAATTTATCTCTGTACACGACAAAAATAGATAACTCATTGAAATAATGTCACAATAATTGTTTTCTAACGACGAATACTATGACACATCTCAATGAGTTATATCTTATCTTAAACAA
>NZ_BPPH01000058.1:0-6075 GCF_021602765.1 Acinetobacter sp. KAM396 | reverse complement strand
CTGGTAGTAGTTTATGTGGTATTACACCTGCTCCTAATATTACTATAAATAATCAAAATTTAAATGTGACAGTAACCTGTACAAATCAAGCTACGACTGTGAAAGGGGCAAATGTCACTATAACAAAAACTGTCTTAAGTGTAACCGATAGTTCTTTGGGCGGTGAAGTGAAGGTGGGGGAGTAACTGTTATGAGATGTACTCAGAAGGGATCGACTATCGTTAGTTTAATGGTTGGTTTAGTTATTTCAATGCTATGTTTAATTGCCTTATTAACATTATTCAAAGCTATTGTAACAACAAGTGTTGACTCCCAACAAAATGCTCAACAAGACACACAGTTATTCAATGGTTTAACGCTTGCTCAAATGTTGGCACAAAATGCAGGTTTTGGCTTTTCTTCAGGAACAAATGTATTAATCCCTTCAAGTACCTTAGCTTTGGATAATAACATTAGTGTAGAAAGTCAAAAGGCTGTCTTATGGCGTTATTATACAACGATCAATATCCCTAATACACTAACATGTCAGGGGATAGCCAGTGTCTTAAATAATAACCAAACAAAGCTGATTTTACTCAAAGCAAACTCATGTGCTCAAACAAGTAACTTAGATAGCTTAACTTGGACAGTTGATCGAGTTTTAGCTGTTTTACCAAGCGCTTCAACAATTAGCTTTAATTTAACCACGCAAACATGTACTCCATATGGCATAGGTACAGCAGCCTCTCATTCTAAATTAACAATTACAGCAAATACATTCAGTTTTCCAGTTTGCTTGTCAAACATTACATCTTGATAGGGCACTGTGATGATAAATAAATTTCAGTCAAGTTTAAGTTCGCAGAAAGGTATAGCCACGATATTAACAGTGATGTTAGTAGGTATTGTTTTATCTGTTACTATTTTGGGGACAGCTTATTATATTAGAGCGAAACAGCATGCAGAGGTGGCTAACCATGCAGTTACCAATGCTCAATCTGGAGCTTGGATAGGTGTTGAACTTTTACGTAAATATTTTGAAAGTTTAAATAAAAATCAGATTGACAGTTTACAAATAGGAAATGCAGCAATTGGACTTTCTGGTATAACTGCTTCGATTGATTCAATTACTCCTCGAACAAACAGTACAGATCCTTATCAAATCATTGCAACAATTAAAAATGTAAGTGCTACATCTAAAGCCGCATCTAGTATTCGTGTTTTATATAATATTGTCCCTTCTACATCGTCATCTGGTGGAAGTGGAGGTGGAACGGGAACCACTTCGGCTATGGATATTTATAGTGACTTGGACTTATCGGGTGGAATTAAATTTAGTAAAAATGGTACGGAAAAGGTAGGAATTAATGTCTATGGTAATTTCTCTACAGGTGGAGTGGGATTAACAGGGATTGATACTTTATCTACTACAGGAAATGTGACTGTAACCAGTTCTGCTTATATTAAGAATATTTACACCAATGGTAATGTAACACTGGAAGGAAGCGCCCGCGCAGATCTGATTTCTGCTAAAGGATGGATATACACTAAAAGTGGCGGTACACAAGGTGATTTATATGCAGATAAATATATAAACATAACGAATGGTAGCTTGAAGAATGCAAATACATTGAGTTATATAGATTGGCCTAGTGGTGGTGGTACAGCACAAATACTTACAGCAGGTGGTTATGTTAATTTTGGGAGTAGCTCAGTAAATACTATACGTGCAAAAGGTAATGTGAATTTATCCACATGGGGAACTGTTTCTGACGTAATGAGTGAAGGAAAAATTAAATGTGTATCAACAAATTGGGGTAATTATACTCTATTGAAAGCAATTTCATTTGAGTCGTGTCCAACAAAAAATGCAACAACTTTACCAGCAGGTACAGACTCAATAGTTGCTACGGGTGCTTTAGTAACTGTGACAGCACCAAATAAACCTCTTGTAAATGCATTAAGTTATGAGTCACAAGCCAATTATATTTTGGATGTTGATTCTAATAGTAAGCCTGTTGTTACCGTAAAAAATGTGGATGGAATTCCAAGTGGAAAATACTACATTGCAAAATATACATCAAACAATATTGAGTATATTGGGAAACTTTGTCCCGGAATAGATACGAGCGGATTTTGTACAGGAACATCGGTTGGTTACATTTACCCACCAAATACAGGATCATGGAATACGGTAATTTCTTATAGTGGAGGAACGTGGTCTTTAAGAGACAATAATAATCAAAATCCTTCTTTGGCACCTGGTGTATTTTTATTTAAAGGAAACCTCAATCCTCAGACAGGTAAATATGCCAATGCCTTTTTATCTACAGGAAGTATTACCTATGGTACATCTATTATTTTGGAGGCTCCGAACTATGCAGGAGCGAATAAGGTTTGTAATAGTACAGGCTTTGGTCGACCAACCAACTTGTGTAGTTCAAACACCGCATTAATTCCTGCAGCGATTGGTAATATTGCTTTATTGGCAGGCTCTTGTACGAATGCCACAACCGCTGCTTCATGTCAGGCGACTTATAGTGGGGGGAATATCACTCTTGAATCCTCTGCAAAGGTATATGGTAATGTGATTGCAGGTAACCTGTTAAATACTTCTGGCGACAGTACAATTGTTGGTTCTTTATTAGCGGCAGGTCTTGGTGATATAACACAGAAGTCTAAATTTTCAGGTTCAACCACGATTGATTTGACTAGTTTAAAAGATCATCCTGACTTTTCAACAGGTGACAATAATTCAGGTTCTACATCAACTGGTTCGGGTCAAATGGCTGCTACAGTTAAATGGGCACGATATTTATAAGGGTTCCATTTTTGCCAGCTAAAACTATTTAGCTGGCATTTTTGAATTGATAGACCTCTTTATAAATCATTCCTTACTCAATTCCATATTGTAGATTCAAGCAATTAAATTAAACTTCACTTCCTAATATTCCTCAAAACTTATCAAAAATTTCCCTAAAATTAACATAATACACGTTATACGAAATGCAATTTTTTATTTCTTATAAATCATAGTCTTATTGTATATCAAAAAGCCCAAACATCTGTGTTTGGGCTTTTTACTTGATTTTTCACGTTCCACGCTTAACTTTTGAGCAATGTTCCACAATTTTGATTAGCTACAGTCAACAATGCTCTCACCCATTCGGTAAGAAAAAGCGACTGAGAAAGCCTCTTTTCGGCTGCTCTGGTTCTACGTGCTCTGGCACTGGAATACGCTTATTTTCTTTCTGCTCCAGAGTAGTCAATCCGTCATGTTTAGCTTCTGCTGTGTCCGTTTCGGGATCTGTTTTGACCATGCTTGCTTGCACGGGTTCTGGATCGGTAAACGTAGTCATATTGGTTTTTGGAGCGTTTAGAAGTAACTGCATAGACTCAATTTGATTATCTTTCACTTCTAATTGCTGTCTTTGAAATATTTCTCTTTCATGCGCCTGTTCCAACTGCTTTTTAAGTATGTCTACCTGCTGTTTAAGCATGTCTACTTCTGTCTCTTTTTGTACCGTAGTAGACTGTAACGTAGTTACATTATTATTTTTATTAGATGGTTCGCCAAATACTCGTATGGCTTCAGATAAATCTATTTTCCCATCACTATTTTTTGATAAATCTCCTTTATTTATACGCTTATAAATACTTTGTCGATTCATCCCATAAAGTTGTGATAACTCAATAACAGATAGTGCTTTCATCATGTAACCCAAGTAAAAATCTGTATGCTTGTAGACAATAATTAATCATGTAACGTTACATCAGTAGTTTAACGATAGCCAACTTTTTCAAGCATTGGAGCAAACTCCTTTAATTTCTCGGTATCTTTAAGCATTTCTGCAATTCTTACAGCAAATTGAGGATAGCTTTCTGTACCTTCGGAATATTTACTCATTTCAGGAAGTTCTGAGAGCTTACTGGCAAATAGATGCCGTTGCTTATCGGTCATTTTTGAGAACAGATTCAGAGTAGTCGGATCTTTTCGATTAGTGTTAATGACTTTTTTTTGTTTAAAGGTAAATGAAAATCCTATAATTGAACGACCACGTTTATGTTGCTCATACTGGGCAATAATATCTGTATGAGTGTTGATTTGACTGATAGCTGGTTCTAAAACTCGTCTTTTAAATAATTCCATGCGCTGATATTCATTTTCCAACACCCCAATACGATTTCGAAAATCTTGTAAGTCAATAATTGGGGTTTTTTTTGTACTACGCCAAGAAATTATTAATTCATACAGGCGAACTGCATATGGGCTATTTAAATTACGGACTTGCTCTATCTCATAACTCGTAAAATGTTTCTCTAAATTAGTAATTAGCGGTAAAACGACAGGTGAAAATGTGATTTCAACTGTTGCTGTCGAATCAATATAAGCAATATCAGAAACCCATCGGCTAGTTTTTTGGGCAACACCTTTAACTCGTTCTTCTTGATAACTGAAACGTCGTTCAAAAAGATTTTTAGCAGCTTCTTTTAGTGCAAGATAAGATGCCTGCCTCGTAACATTAAAAGTTATTTCATAACTTTCAGCTGGAATTTGAACTGGTTTACCGTACCAATGATCAATATCCCAACTTAAGTCTCCACTTTTTCTTGCAACAATAATTGCAAGTATCATCAATCGTTGCTCAACTAGACTTAATGAGTAACTCGCATTTATAAGTGCATTATCTTTTACTACAAATTCTTTTTTCAAAATAAAGCACCATTAATTTTTATTGGTGTTAATACACCATAAAAATATTTTGGTGTCAAATGGTAAGTAAACGGTGTCATATTGGTAAGTAAACGGTGTCATATTGGTAAGTAAACGGTGTCATATTGGTAAGTAAACGGTGTCATATTATTAAATAATTATATAAATATCATTGCATTAATAAACTATAAAAGATTTAAAAATATTAAATTTAATTAAAAAGGAAAAAGGAAATATGAAAAATTGCCCTTGGTTTTCGCTTCGCTCAAACTCTATTGAATCTCGCTTTCGCTCGATTCGTCGGGGCAATTTTTAGGTCAATGCTCCCGTGAGTTTGAGAAAAAGCAAAGCAACTCGGAATTCGCTACGCTCATAGAACTTTTTACTCGCTTCGCTCGGACAAGATTTCAATATAATTGGTTCGCACCCATTCGGGATGCTCTGTTCTGACCGTATTTGATGGATAGGGAGCTTGTAATCAGGGAAAAGAAGGGCGAATTTTGTCATGTCGCTCGTAGACACTCGCTAAAAATAACCACTAAACGCTAAAAAACGCGCTAACAAGCACGTTTTTTAGTTTTTTAATGTGAAGTGGCTAAAATTATTTAATCACGCATAAATCGCAATCTGTGGCTTTCCATTGGAATTAAAATGATTACAGTTAATAGGCTTGGTTTTTGAGATATTGTCTTTTGTTGTATATCTCATTAGCTAAAGTTTGGTTGTAATTAGAATAATCACTATACCGTTTAGTTGCTGCGATATTGAAACCGATTAAAACAATAGCTAACACACACATAATCACATTGAAATTGGTTAAAACTATTCTTCCAGTTAAACGATTTTCTAATCGTTCAACAAGTTGTTCATTTTTTTGAAGAAAGCTTTCGGACTTACTAATAATTAAACTGTGATTCGTATCAATAGAGTTTAATAACTCATTAGCTTTTTTGCTTACAGTAGCGTTCAGGTTTTCCGCAGTCTTGATTGTTGAATCAAAGCAAAACTTCATATTCAAATTATTTTTTTCAAACTTTTCAGTGTAATGGGCGTTTATGTTGCCATATTCTTGCTCAATCTTGTCATACACTTTTCTTTGAAAAATGTTGTAGGATCTATACATGCTTTCTGTGTTGTTTCTTGCTGATATAGCAAATTCTTTATATGTCTCCTGCGCTTCGTAGACTAACTCATCTAACTTCGATTTTTCGTCGAAAACATTTTCATAACATTCTTCGATTTTTGATTGCTGTTCATAAGAATAAGTTTGATATTTTTCAAACAATTGATCGCTTATTTTTTCTACTTTAAATTGCACGTTGTAGTGTATTTTTTCTATATTATTTATAAAGTTAATGTGCTTATCTATTGACGCATCAAGC
>NZ_BPPH01000057.1:0-6386 GCF_021602765.1 Acinetobacter sp. KAM396 | reverse complement strand
AAATGAGTTTTACTATGATCAGCTACCCCAACAAAACAAGGTGGCTTAACTAGAGCGGAATATCACTTATAAATACGCTTTTAGTTGTTCAAACAAGTGGGACCACCTCTGAGGGAAATATATCTTCAAGCTTGAAAAAGCTGGCACCTTTTGGGATGGCTTTCCGCTGAACAATTTAACAAAAGAGGGTGGTGTATTGTTCCCGAATGGGAAAAAACCAGAACTACTTTTACAGCGTATTATTGAGATCGCCACGGATGAAGGAGATCTTGTGCTCGACTTTTTCTCAGGTTCGGGTACTACGGCTGCTGTGGCGCATAAATTGGGTCGCAAATGGATTGCGATTGAGCAGATGGACTATATTGATGAAATCACCAAAACACGCTTAAAACGCGTAATAAACGGTGAGGACGGCGGTATCTCTAAACTTGTAAATTGGAATGGTGGCGGTTCATTTGTTTATTTTGAACTGAAGCGCTATAACCAGGCCTATCAAGATGGAATCTTGGCTGCAACAAGTAAAGGTGAGCTGGACAGTATTTATAATGAAATGGCTCAGAATGCCTTTTTAAAGTTTTGGTTTGATAAAAAAGACTTTGAGCGTGAGGAATCATTTAGGGCTTTATCACTAGACGATCGTAAAGTGCTTTTATTGCAAGTTTTGGATGAAAACCAGCTATATCTAAACCATGCAGATATGTTGGATTCAAA
Source organism: Acinetobacter sp. KAM396 (assembly GCF_021602765.1). NCBI lineage: Bacteria > Pseudomonadati > Pseudomonadota > Gammaproteobacteria > Moraxellales > Moraxellaceae > Acinetobacter > Acinetobacter sp. KAM396. Next base: position 5,675 of record NZ_BPPH01000057.1, on the reverse strand, counting down.
ATTCAAAGTCACTCAGGAAGAGATTGCGCTCACTGATAAGTTTTATGGTGCACCTAATGTCTAGATTAAGCCCAACATTGGTAAAAGATACCTTAAAAGACTTCCTATATTATCGTATTGAAAACGACAGTGAATACATTGAGTGGGCTAAAAACTTTACTATCCCTCGCTATATCACTGATAACTTGTCGCGTACTTTAAGGGGGTATCAAGAAGAGGCTGTAAAGCATTTTATCTGGATCTATGATCAAGATCCGACTAAAGCCAAACACTTACTTTTCAATATGTCAACTGGTGCCGGTAAAACGCTCACCATGGCTGCTGTTATTCTCTTTTTATATGAGAAAGGCTACCGTAATTTCATATTTATGGTCCATCAATTGCAGATTATTGAACAGGCCTATATGAACTTTATTGATCCGCAATTTGAAAAGTATCTTTTCAATAAGAACGGCGTGAAAATCAATGGACGTTCTATTCCTGTTAAAGAAATCAAACTCTTTCCAGATTCACAAGGCAACGCTATTAACTTTATGTTTTTAAGTACGGCGTTCCTCTACAACAAACTTGTGAATGAGGTAGAAAATGGTTTGTCTGCAGAAGATTTCTTGAATAATAAAATTGTTCTGATTGCAGATGAAGCGCATCGACTTAACGTGAATACACGTAAGAAGATAAAAGAAGATGATGAAGCGATTACCAATTGGGAAACTTCGGTCAATACTGCAATCAAGGCACGGCCAGATAATCTTTTGCTGGAGTTTACTGCTACTGTTGACTTGGGCAATAGTGCCATCCATAGGAAGTATCAGGACAAATTAGTCTATAAATACGATTTCTTGAGATTCAATAAGGAAGGTTACAGTAAAGCGGTTTGCTTCCTTTACAACACTGAAACTCAGATCGCCGATCAAAAACGCTTATTGGTGATTAATGCCGTTGTATTGAGTGAATACAGACGTTTATTCGCTGAGCGTGATATGCAAGTCACGATCAACCCAATTATATTGGTGAAATCAACCAACATTAAACAAAGCAAGCTAGACCGTGAATTTTTCCATAAGGTGATTAATTCACTTAAGCCACAAGATTTAGATTATCTGAAAAAGCTAAGTGAAACCAATCAGACTAATTTGCAAGACGCTGAAGATAGCTTTCGTTTCTTGCGTCAAATGTTTGCTTGGATTGCCTCTCCGAAGTCTGGTCTATCCACGATCAGCGATAGAGATGGTTTAAAATCATTTATTTCTGAAATTAAAATTCGTTTTTCTTCAGATAACACGTTTGTTTACAACTCAACGGATAAAACCAATTCAACTTTGTTGCCGATTTTAGATGATCCTAAAAACTATAATCGGGTGATATTTTCAGTTGATGCACTCACAGAAGGTTGGGATGTTTTAAGTCTCTATGACATCATTCACTTTGATATTTCTGCAGCGAAAAAAGTATCGCTGCAAGATATTCAGTTGATTGGCCGTGGTGCTCGTTTATGCCCATATAAACTGCATAAATCATATCGTTTGAATAATGATAACCTTGACTTGTTTGATAAAGAACATGGCTATGAGTTTGACCAGTACAAACGTAAGTTTGACAATGCGATTGATGAATACGGGCGTGTACTTGAAACGTTCATGTACCACTTTGTTAAGACTGGCACGTTTTACGACAACTTAAAGTTAGAGCTTCTAGGTGAAGGGATTATTAATAAATCCACTGAAAAGCACACAATCACGCTTAAATCTGACTTTATGAACAGTGAGACATATAAGAAAGGTTTTGTCTTAGTCAATCAGCAAGAATTTAGAAATAAAACGACTGATTCTGAGATTGATACGACTTTTAAGCGTGAAATCAAAGCCAGTGCATACCAATTGCATGCTGGTAGCTTGACCGACAAGCAACAGAATCAGATCCAAGCTGAAGTTAACCATAAAACCATCGATCTGACTGAAGAATACTTTAGCCGACCGGTCTTGAAAAAGGCGCTCGTTGCGACTGAAGGGAACTTTTTTAGATTTAACTATCTAAGAGAGCATATCGTTGGGTTAGATAGTATGGATGAATTAATCGATAACTACCTACCGCTTTATCAGATCCGCTATTCATATACTGAAGATAAGGATATTCACGATCTGATGGTGTTTCAAAAAGTATGCTAGTTAATTCTGTCAATAGAAAAATTGAAAAGAAGTAAATTAAATTCACTATATTTTTAGTGCTTTATGAGATTTAAATTAGGGTTAAAATATAGTCAGCATACTTTTTGAAACACCACCGATTTTTCCAGTCAATAATTTGGTTTTGATGAACATCAAATTCAGCACTCAATTCAGTAAGTGTTTTTTCTGCTTTGATCGCAGCAAGTGCTACCTTAGCCTTAAAGTCGTTTGAATGATTTCTTCTTGGTCTACGTGCCATAAAATACTCCTTATATCGATGTTTATAACATCATTTGGGGAGCAAAATATCACTTATAAGTGTTGTTCAAATTTCCTGATCTACCTCTCTATTTGCAACAGTGCCCTATAAAGCTCTTAATCACTAGGTGGCTGAATAATCTTACGAACGATATGCTCATGTGTCGGTATGAGGCCAGCTTTTAAGCCAAGTGGCTTAAACACCTTATCCAACACGATCTGAGTCAGTTGACCTTTGTCTTGTTCAATATCGGTTAAAGTACGCCGACTGATTCCGACCATTGCTGCATATTTTTCTTGTGTTAGCCCAAGTACGTTTTTGCGCAGGTAGCTCAACAGTTGTCCCAAGGTAATTTTACCGAATAAATATTGCGTATATAAGTCAATGAGCAATTGTTGACGGTCAAGTGGCTGATTTTTATTTTTCATAATAGTTCCCATCGACTCAATTTGGCTTCAATGAAGTCATATCCTAGACCTGGCATATCTATAATTGTTTGGGGAACACCTTTGTTGATTAATTGCTGTTTAAGTCCAAGAAGTTTGCTAGCCAATATTTTTAATGTACTTAAAGATATATGTGGTTCACACCAGTGTGCAAGATTTTGGGTAATACCTTCCCAACGGTATTCCCCTCCTTCTTCATACGGACTTCCCCATGTTGTTGATCTCGTCACAACTTCTGGATCGGCTTTCATCGGGGCAAAATCGTAAATTGGAGCAAGAAATATTCTTCCTGATTTTTTTAAGAATGACGTATTACGACCGTGATTATCTGAATTACCAAAAATGATATTAAGTAGATCCCTTTGTAACCAATCACAAACGAATTGCGAAGAATCAAAGTTTTTGTCCACTGATTTTAATAAGGTACAAAGCTCATCTATGACTTCAAAATGATTCATATGGCTCCCTGATGTTTTATTCAATACAGAATAAACAGACTCAAGTCCAAGTCGATGCCATTGCTGATTCTGCCACTCAGTGTCAAATCTCGGCAGCCATAATGAAGGATATTTCTGACCTTCTATCAGCTTCATCTGAGAGGTTTCAATGGTTTTAAATCCAAATTCATTCAATACATGATAAAAATGATATTCTGTTCTCAATATGTCGCAATCTATTGCACTACGATTATTTCGAGGGAATTTGACTAGATAATGCTGATCTGGTTCATCAAAAGAATTTTGATAGGTATCGATCCAAACTTGCTGATCCTGTGACACGCGAATCAGTAATTTTGGAGCTTCCCCACCTGCACCAGTTGCACCGCTACTAATTGCACCCATTTGTTGTGCGTATTCGAGAAAATCAATATTCCGTTCCGTAACATCATCCGTAGTGAACTTGCGTAAATGTAATGTTGATTCTGAACTGATCAAAGGAACAGATTCCTTAACTCTTAGATTCCCTACAGGAGCAATTGTACCTTTTGCCAATAAAGTAAAATCTTGTTCTGCTGATGAGAGTTTTTGCAGACCTAGATATTGAACTAAATAACGTCGAGCAGCACCAGATGGAACAATATCATCTAAAAAACTAAACCAGACTTTCGATTCATGTTGGATAAGAATTTGAACAGGAAGCGCTAAACTACATGCATGTTCATCTCTCTTATCTAAATAAGAAATGGCATATTCTAATTCGTAAACTAACTCACTTGCACTTGCAGATCCTTTATGTGGCTCTAATATCTTGAGTTCTGCTATATCTAACCATTTTGTATCGAGAAGAGCCTGTATCGTTAATTTTTCCATAGATATAAATAAGCAAATATTTTCTCAAAAATATCATAAAACCAAAAAAACGAGAATATATTTGCTCATAAAAGTAGTAATTTAAGTTTTATGAGCAAATATTTTCTCAATCAATAGCTAAATTTTATTAAAAGACTATAAATGAATAGCTTGCCTGCATAAGATAGTAAACTCGATCTGGGAATGGTTCATACGAGCACGATTCAAGCAGAAAAAAGGGCACTGTTGCAAATAGGGATTTGAGTCGATGTGTTCCTTCTAAAAAGTACTTAAAGACTGAAAACTCTATTTACGAGATACACTTCACCCTCAGGCTGATCATAATAAAATGATGAAGCTTGCCCTTTACGTAGTGCTCTCATCACTTCAATACCTTTAATTGTGGCATAGCTCACCGAAGCAATCCCGGTTATAACGTGGCTGATACGGGCGTTTCAGACGCTTGGCGCGAGGAATCCATAAATCGACTGCAATCATCCAGGAACGCAGTGTTTCCACTGAAATATCAAAGCCATGAACGGTGGTGAGCTTTTCATGCGCTAAAGTGGGTCCGAAACCATGCAGTTGATCAGAAACAATATTGAGGCACTTGAGTCTGAGCTCTTCAGGAAGCCTGGAATTGCTGATTTGACCACGACCGGCATGGGCTAATGCAGCTGGGCCTTGAGCTTTGTATTTTTGCAATAAACGCCTGATCTGACGCTCTGAAATATGAAGTAGCTGAGCAGCTTGGGACTGGGTTATGCGTTGATCACAGATTTCCTGCAAGACCGACAATCGTTTAAGTTCTTTATCCGACATAGTGATCAGCATCTATATTTATATCCAGTCCATGGTGATAAAAACCATCATAAACTAGACATTTTTATTGGTGAGAATATAGACACTTTAAATGGGTTCTAACAAGCATATTGCGTATAATATGCATTATGTTAAATGCACAGTTTTTTAGAATGCAAATTGACAATTTTCTTAGCTGAATAAGCAGCTTCTACAAAATGGTTAGGGTAGATAGAATGATAACGAGCTGTTATCCTTGCTCTGATATTTTCTCTCAAACAATGCACTGAATTTATGACACTTACGCCACCTTAAGTTTATTTACCTCTTTAATCAGTAAATAACTCATCACTGTCTAGTGATGTGGTGTAGTCGCTTGTGTGTTGTATATATCACATCACTAGCCTATCTGAAAAATTAAAAAATAGGCTATGTTTATGTTATCTAATGTACGAGAACAATGGTTCTCTAACATCCGTGGAGATGTGCTTGCAGGACTTGTTGTCGGTCTTGCATTAATCCCTGAAGCTATCGCATTTTCAATTATTGCAGGTGTAGATCCTAAAGTAGGTTTATACGCATCCTTCTGTATTGCTGTCGTTATGTAAGCGTCCGCTGAATCCCATACCTATTTTTTAATTTTGGTCGGATTTCCAGCGGTGTGGCAGTAATTCTTCTATTTGGGTCACTTTATGTGTCGGCAACCTTTTCAGAA
>NZ_BPPH01000056.1:0-6511 GCF_021602765.1 Acinetobacter sp. KAM396 | reverse complement strand
GGCTTACGCCTCCTACGAAAAATATTAAATTTATGATCTCGTAAAAATTAAAGATAAAGAACGCAAATAGACTGCAAAGGTAAGTGCACCAACAATAACGGTGAAACAAGTATCAACACCTGCAACACCCATGTAAGCAAGAACAGTTGGAGAAAAACCTCCAACAGCGTTATAGGCATTTTGTATGTAAGCTTGGAAAACACCATTAATCGCAGTCATTGTAAAAATGGATAAACCAATACCACTTAAAAGCCTAAAAATAAGACCAGAAGCAATGTAAGCACTTAAACGAAGTAAAAGACTGACCATTATGATTTCCTAAAGCTGTATATAATCCAGGCTGAAAAGAGATAAGAAGAGGCAATCAAATAAGGTCTTATCTGATCCAAAAAAATACAAAATGCTTCAGCAGGTATATCAATAGTTTTGGAAACAAGACCCAAATCAAGGAGGAAAGAAGGATTAGGAGGACAATTTTTAGGTAAGTTCAATTCTTTTGATTTAGGAGCATTAGATAAATCAAACTCTCCAATTTGCCTTTGTTCATTTTCGGGTATGTCATCTTGCATAAACCAATCAGAAAGTTTGCAAAGAGGTTCAGCCCAGGTGCAAAAATTTGGCATTTCAAAGTCAAATGCTCCCTCACCATAACCACCAGTAACAGAACCTGAACCAGTAGAAACACCAGGTACATAGGGAGGGTTATATTTATTTTCATCAGATAAACCACCATTTAATTCATTAATGGCATCTTTAACTTCTTGGGGTAAAACTTGAGAAGGAACTAAAGTAGGATCAGCTAATTTAGGACGATCAATAGCAGGAGCCTGGGGTATTACCGAACCTATAGGAACATCAATAGGAACACGTTTAGGAGAAGTATCAGCAGTTGGGCGAGGAAGACCAACAGTTAAATCACGCTGAATACAACCAGGATTACCAGTAGTAGTAGATGTATAGCAAAGGTCTAAAAAAACATTACCTTGATTAACAGAACCCCAACGACAGTTTTCATAAGAAGTAATAGGAAATTGAGACCAAGAATATTGAAGCTGAATAAATGCAGCAGCACAAATCTGAGGTAAGGTACTAACAATTACAGGTGTTCCACTAGGTTGATCAACTGAACGAGGTTTGTTATTTCCAATTACTGGAGTAAATAAAGGCAATTCATTATCATCATAGGTATACCCCATATCAGAAGAAAGAGAAGCCAGAGACATAAAAACAGCTAATCTCTTTGAAACAACAAATTTTAAAACTTTACCTAACGAAGCGGGACTAACAGCCTTTGTAACAGACTTAGATAGACCAGTTGCGGAATTAGTTAATGTGTACTTAAAATTATGATAACCATTAGAAAGACGACCTAGATAGCTTGTTTGAATTGTTGAGGCAGTAGAAGCATAAGCATTGTAAGGAACAATTAAAGACAAAATAATAAAAAGTTGCGACATCGCAACAGCAATAATTTTGAAAAATCGTTTGGAATAGAAAACAGAAGAAAGTTGCGTTAACGCAACAATAAAGCTCCTAAACAAACCGCAATAATTAGAAAATAAATATGCTCCCATGTCATATATCACCCACTAAAAAATTAAATTGAAAAATAGTAAGTAAAATAGTTAAAACAATTAAAGATATAAAAAACAGCAACTTGACATTAAGACGATAATTTACAAGTTTCAATTTTGCATCTTTAAAAACAGAAGCATCTTCCTTAGAGTTAAAAAGCTCATATTGTCTAAACATTAAGTTTTGAAGCTCAGTTTCTTTAGAGTGGGCATAAGTAGCAGAACCAAAAACCAAAACTAAAGAAGTGAAAAGAATAATTAAAGGAATCATAAAAAATCTCCAAAAAGTAACCTCCCCAAAAAGGGAGGCTACTTAAAATTTAACGAATCAAACCAAGAACACGCTTGATTACCCAAACACCGGCAACAACAGTAATGATTGCAATACCAACAGTCTTCAAAGTTCCAGAACCGCCGGTAATAGCACCAGTTGCACCTTCAGCTAAGCCACCTTCTTCAGCAAAAGCAGAGCCAGCAATTACCATTAATGCAGTAAAAATTCCCAAAGCAGGGAGACGTTTTGTTTTTGAAACAGATGGAAGTTGAATATTTTCCATAATTACCTCTCAATATTTAAGAAGGTCTAAGACCCTACGAACGATAAAAACAACAGCAAAACAAATTGCTATAGAAATAAGCATCTGATCAGCTTCTGTTTTTGTTATGGGAGGTAGAAAAGAAACTGGTTGTTTCACTTCTACCCATTCAAGACAAACTTGAGCCTGACCTTCTGTAGGATCAGAAAGTAAGGCGCAATAAAAAGTCATTGAATAAGACTCAAGCCAAATCTTGACTTGAAAAAACTAAAGAACGATTTCGCTGATGAAGAACAAGCTCTTCAACAGATTCACCCGATGCAACAAGAGCTTCAAGAGTTGCAGCATCTTGAGGTTTATCAGGATTGATATATTTGCGAACAGGCTCATTTACTTCGACAAAGTAATAAGGTGAATTGTCTTTTTTTAAGCCTTTTTGAATAACTGCATTAGAAATAACTGATTTGATAGACATATGAATCTCACTTTTAAACTGTATTAAAAACGGTCAAATGAGTATGTTTTCATGTTGTCATTTTGTCAAGACAATAAAACAACAAAAGTTTATGTTTTCATGTTGTCATTTTGTCAAATTGTCAAATTGTCAAAAAATAGATTGAAATATATTTAAGAGGACAGATTAACAATTGTCTTGTTGTCGTATAAATATGTTTATTTGACAATAAATTGAGTAAACAAGTTGTCTTGTTGTCTTATAAAGAAAGGTTGAAAGTGTAAAATACACCAAATACACACCAATTGGAGGGGTAAGAAATGGCTAGTCCTTATTTAAGAATTAACAAATTCGAAGAAGAGCTATTAAGCAAAATATCTAAAGAATTAAATACAAGCCGTTTAGAAAATAACCTTAGTGTTATGAAAGAAAGCGAAATTTTGCATGAAATAATTAAAGTAGCATCAGAAAAAATTGAAGTTATTAAAGGTGAATTAAAAATTAAGTAGAATCCCTTTGTGATTCCAACCAGGCCAAATGTTCAGCAATCAAAGGCAACATTGATTCATCTATATCAATTTTAGTGACTTGTTCATTTTTTATGTTTTGAATCCAATCAAATTCCTTTGAACTTATCCAAGGTGTAGACTTTTCAGGAAGAGAAACTCTTGATAAAACAGCTGAATTAGATTGCATATCAGGTAAAATTTCAGTATTAAAAGTCTTTAAATCTAAATCTGATAAATAAGAAATTAGTTCATCAGCTAAATTAGAACCAGTTAAATAATCTTCCGTAACTAAATCCAAAAATTCAGCTCTCTTTTTATTCTTACAAATTAATTTAAAAGCATAATCATCAATATCACGTAAAAATATAGCTTCATCTAAAGTTTCAGACATAATTTCATCATCATCCTTTTCATTAATAGCAAAAGCTCTTTTTAAACCCCTGGAAAAAGATAACTGTCTAGCACCTTTAAAAGCATTTGCAAATTCTCTAAATAGATCAGAGGGTTTCTTGTCAAAAATAAGATCATCATTTTCAGATAGCCTAAGCAAATCAAATGGAGTAATAGAGGATTCTCTACCTTGTTTTAAATGACCTTTAGTCATTTCTGATTCAATACCCCATTTAGAAACATATTGTTCAGCGTAAGTTCCATCCTGTAGATCACAAGCAATATATTTTTCATCACCCACAAGTTTCCTAATACCTACTTTCGATAAACAATTAGACCAATGATCAGCTAAAAGAATTTTTATTCTAGTAAACTCTTGAATAGATAAGTATTTATCTGAAAAAATTAAAATATGGTTATGAGGATGCCAACCATTTTGACCGTAAGTTACTTCCAAATTGGTAACATGAAAAATCTTACCTAGTTGTTTTTGAAATAAAGAAGAATTCTTTTTACCACCAAAAAAAAGATCTTTAGCCTTTGTCATTCTTTCACGTAAAAGAGAAAGATTTTGATAAGCATAATGTGGAGAAGTAAGAGTTAAAAGATAAGTAAAACCTTTAACATCCTTAGCATGGTGTATAGGAGGGCCAATAAAATTTTCATCCATTTTTTCAGGAACATACAAAGTAATACCATTTTTCCACATGGTATTTATATTTTTTAATTCAGTCCTACGGTGTTCAGTAATTTTCTTTGCACAAACAGGGCAAACCCAAACTGATCCGCAACGAATAACATTGCCATAATGAGCCTTAGAAGTTGATTCATTAAAACAGACATTAACTAAATTATTTTTATCAATTTTACGCTTAAGACAAAACTGGACACGAAATTTCTTTTGAAGAACCTTAGAAGCTAAGTCTTGGAGTAAAAAGTCTTTAACCCTTGAAACATCGACAGGGCAAGGCATTTGAGCGAAAGGTGAATGAGATTTGGTAATAGTACCAAGACCCGAATTTTCACTTATTTTTTGACTTATATCTAAATCCACTTATAATAAATCCATGTGTTAACCGTACACAGACCCGAAAAAACCCGCCCGCCAAGTTGGGTTTTTTTTTGTCTAATGAAAATATGTTGTCATGTTATCATATACAATAAAACTATCTGAATGTGATAATAAAATAATTCGTCTTAAAGTTGTCATGAACAAACTTAGACATAGAATCTAATGTTTTGAATTCTCTTAATTTTTTACCATGAGAATGAAGTAAAAAACCTTCATGATTTTTAATACTAAACCCCAAACGCCAAGAAGAAAAATCAGAGGGTGCAACAGTTGAACCAAAAAACTTTAAATCATCAGATTCAGGATCAGTAATACTGGAAGCAACCAACTTCAATTGAGCAATGGTTAAATTTTCACGCATAAGAAAACCCAAGAAAACAATATATCTTTTATAAGATATTTGATTTTCTTAGTCAATAAAAATAAACAACAAAAGTTTATTAAAAACGACAAAAGTTTTTCCGCCACCCATTCGGGATGGCTCTGCAACTACTGGATATAAGCAAAAGGGAGCTTGTAATCAGAGGGGGAGGTATTCAATTGAATTTTGTCGTGGGGTAGACACCCCACTTAAGCGGCACAATACGTGCCGTTTCAATTTGGAATTTAGGGACGTTAACGGTAGTAAAACGACAAGTCCGCTTTGTTAGCGGTCTTGTAGGCTTTCAGCCTTAAGATTTACCTGGCTGCGTTGGATCGAATCCATTCAAATCATTAGTGTTAGTATCAAAATGACTATGAGGCAATTCAGCACCATTTTCACGTTTTAACCTAGACAAAGGAATCCTAGTATTTTTGCGAGAAAGTAATCTACATTCATCTATAGATATATCTAAGATTTCACCATAAGAGTTTTTGGCAACACAATCAGAAGAAGATTCAATAACCATTGAAACACGTTTATTCTCCAAAGCTTGAAGATCAGGTTTAAGATTTTCAACAGGTTTAGACTCTAAAGTATTTTTTGCTGGAGCCGCTTGTGTATTATTAGTTTGATTAACAATAGTGGGTTCATTTTTTTTAGAACCAAAAAGAGGATCAAGCCAAAAGGAGCGAGCAACATAAGCAGGCAATACAACAAAAACTAAAACTAAAATAACTATATATTTAAAGGGTATATTAGATTGATGAGTATCAACTTCTGTAGAAGTATAAGTACCATACAAATGTTTAGGAAACTTCCAAATTGTCTTATTAATAGCGTCATCACGAATGGATTTATAAACAGTAGCATGAGCTTCTGGAAACTCATAAATTGTTGATCTTTTCATCTTGAATACACGCCTTAAATGTAACTGACAACCAACATCAGCAAGAATGTGAGCAGCAAGTTTTTTTGGACTTTGAGTAATTAAATAAATATCAAAACCAAAATGACGATGCATTGATAAGGCGTAACCAATTTCCCTAATTTCCTCCTTTTTCTTATCTAATAAAGTTTTATATCTCTTATTAACTTCATCAATTTTTTGTTTTTTTTGAGTTATAGATAAAGAATCATCTATATTTATATAATCTATTTCAAAGTCAAAATCAGTACGATCAATTTGATAATTCTTTAGAAGGTCTTTTTCAGCAAAAGCAGCATGTTCATGTGCTTCATCATAAAAAACGGCAATAGGAGTTTTTTCCATACCAGGTTTTTGACGTCTAAAATTATCTAAATCTCTCCAATCTTCCTGACTAGAAATGTCTATAACGCCTGGTACTTTTAAACCCAAAATATTTGCATAAACTACATAACCTTTGTTTAAAAGCTCATAAATAATTTCAACCGCTTTTAATGTCTTACCACTGCCAGGAGTAGCACTAATTAAAGTCAACATAATTACTCCCTAATAAATTTAATATTTTTCGGGCGGGAGGGCTTACGCCTCCTACGAAAAATATTAAATTTATGATCTCGTAAAAATTAAAGATAAAGAACGCAAATAGACTGCAAAGGTAAGTGCACCAACAATAACGGTGAAACAAGT
>NZ_BPPH01000055.1:0-6658 GCF_021602765.1 Acinetobacter sp. KAM396 | reverse complement strand
ATTTGTTTAAGATAAGATATAACTCATTGAGATGTGTCATAGTATTCGTCGTTAGAAAACAATTATTGTGACATTATTTCAATGAGTTATCTATTTTTGTCGTGTACAGAGTTTATTTTCATAAGTTATAAATCATATAAAGGGTGTAAGTATGAATAGGATCTATAGAGTAGTTTGGAATGCTTCGATAGGGGCATGGGTTGCGGTTTCTGAAAATGCAAAAAGTAAAACAAAAACCAAAACGGCAAAAGTAACGGTAGGGGCAGCAATTGTCATCGCTTCAGGGATAGTCATACCTGCTTATGCAGATGTAACGGGAGATGGGAAAAATATCACTGTAACAAAAGTTGGTAGTGATGATCAGGTCAGTATTACAGATAACCCTAATTTTACAACGGTCACGACGACAGGGGCAGTCACAGCAGGTAATGGCCTAACAGTAACAAGTGGTACGACAGCACTTAAAAATACCAATGTGACAGGAAACCTGTCCACATCAGGGAATACCAGTACGGCCACATTGAGTACCACAGGTGCAGCAACGATTGGCAATGGCTTAACGGTAACAAGTGGTACAACAGCACTTAAAAATACCAATGTTACAGGGAGCCTGTCCACATCAGGGAATACCAGTACAGCCACATTGAGTACTACAGGTGCAGCAACGATTGGCAATGGCCTAACGGTAACAAGTGGTACGACAGCACTTCAAAATACCAATATTACGAATCTATCCACGACAGGAAATGCTTCAGTAGGTGGGACCCTGGGTGTGACTGGGTTGGCCACATTAAATAGTGGTGCTGATTTAAATAATCAGAAAATTACTAAATTAGCGGCAGGTACAGCAAATACGGATGCAGCGAATTACGGACAGGTCAAGGCATCAAAAACAGAAGTTGCTGCGGGAACAAATATTAGCGTCACCCCAACCACAGGTGGCGATGGGCAAACGGTTTATACCGTCAAGACAATAGATAACCCTAATTTTACAACGGTCACGACGACAGGTGCAGTGAATGCGAATTCATTGGCTGTAACCAGTAATGCAACTGTTGGGGGAACTTTAGGCGTTACAGGCACGACCACGCTGAATGATAAATTAACTGTAAGTAAGAATGGTGCAGCAATTACTGGTGCAACGACGGTTACAGGTACATTGGATGTCACAGGGAATACTTCAGTAGGTGGGACACTGGGTGTCACTGGTTTGGCTACATTAAGTAATGGTGCGAATCTAAATAGTAAACAGATTACAGGATTGGCCGCAGGTACAGCAAATACGGATGCGGCGAATTACGGACAGGTCAAGGCATCAAAAACAGAAGTTGCTGCGGGAACAAATATTAGCGTCACCCCGACCACAGGTGGCGATGGGCAAACGGTTTATACCGTTAAGACAATAGATAACCCTAATTTTACAACGGTCACGACGACAGGTGCAGTGAATGCGAATTCATTGGCTGTAACCAGTAATGCAACTGTCGGAGGAACATTAGGTGTTACAGGCACGACCACACTGAATGATAAATTAACTGTAAGTAAAAATGGTGCAGCAATTACTGGTGCAACGACGGTTACAGGCACATTAGGTGTTACAGGTACAACCACACTGAATGATAAATTAACTGTAAGCAAAAATGGTGCAGCAATTACTGGTGCAACCACAGTTACAGGCACATTAGGTGTTACCGGATTAGCCACATTAAATAGTGGGGCTGATTTAAATAATCAGAAAATTACCAAACTGGCAGTCGGTACGGCCGATACGGATGCAGTTAATCTGGGACAGATCAAGACACTTTTAAGTGTTGATCCAAGTAAAGATTATAATGGCATTAAGTATTTCCGTGCCAAATCGACAGCAGCGGATGCGCAAGCGAACGGTGATGAGTCTGTTGCAATCGGCCCACAATCCAAAGCGAATGGAAAGAGTGCAATCTCTATTGGCGATCAGGCAATTGCTGCTGCGGATTCAAGCATTAGTATGGGGAAAACTGCCAACGCGATGGCTATAGGTAGTATCAGTATTGGTGAAAAATCAATTGCTTATAAAGACAACAATGTTGCCATTGGTAAGGAAGCGGTTGCACTGGGCTTAAATAGTACAGCGATTGGTTCAACTACAGGCACACCACGTACACCTGTATATACAAGGGATGCAAACGATAATAATCGAATCACTGCTGTTGATGGTATTCCTGTTACAACGGATCCAGGCACGAATGGTCAAAATGCAAATGATATTATCACAATTAATGGTACACCAGTTGATGCTACCGAAAGAAATAACTTTCTGACTTTATTAGGTAGTGGAGCGAATCTCTCAGCTGGAAAAAACAGTTTAGCTGTAGGTACATCTAATTTGGCAACAGGTGAGTCAAGTATTGCACTTGGTGATGCTGCTCAAGCTGTTGCCAATGATGCGATTGCTACGGGTCGCCGTGCCCAGGCTTTAGGTGAAAACGCCATCTCAATTGGTGCAGAATCACAAGCAGTGGTCAATGCAGTTGTTGTAGGTGATCAAGCAAAGGCAACGCAGGTTGGTGCGGTCTCTATAGGTCAAGGGGCTCAAACTGATACTGAATATGGCGTATCAGTAGGTTATCAGGCAGGGACAGGTTCAGCTCAGGATGATAAGAGTGACCGTACAGCGCATATTGCCATTGGTAAACAGGCAGGTCAAAATGTCAGTGGTAACCGTAATATTGCAATTGGTGTAGAGGCAGGTCAGAACCTGGACTCAACCAAATCGGGTAGTGCTGATTTTAATATTGCGATTGGTTCTGAAGCCGGTTCCAATTTTACAGGTAATAATAATATTTCTATTGGCAGTGAAAGTAATAAAAATAACAGTGGTTCACTACAAAACTCGGTTGCATTAGGCCATCAAACCGATGCTTTAGATGGTGCTGTTGTTATTGGCTATCAGGCAAAAGCAGAAAGCGTGCCTGGAGGATCTATTGGTTATAATGCAGTTGTTGTTGGTGCGAATGCCAAAGTGAATGGACAAGGGGGAGTGGCACTAGGGAAGGATGCACGTGCAGGCGCATCGAATGTTGCTTTAGGTATTTCGAGCGTTGCAGAGAGTAATTCTATTGGAGGCGGTTATTTAACTGGTGCTTATAACAGTGGTTCGGGTGTAAATGTTGTATCTGTGGGCAATGTTTCAACACAAAGAAGAATAACCAACGTGGCTGATGGTGCCGCAGGAACAGATGCTGTCAATGTCAATCAGCTTCAACAGTTAAATCAGAATATCAAAAATGTATTGGGTAATGATACAACTATTAATCCCGACGGTACGTTAAACTTTAAAGTCAATGGTACGTCTTATAGTGTGCAAGGTGCGATAGAAGCACTATCGACAGGAGGTGGAACAGCACCAGCCAATACAGTTGTATATACGGATTCAAGTCAGAAACAGGTCTCGCTTGGTGGAAGTGGCGGAACAGAATTAAAGAACGTTGCAGCCGGAACAACAGGTAATTCCGCAGTAAACAAGCAGCAGCTAGATGATGCAATTGCCACAGGAATGGTGAAATATGTTTCCATCAATAGTACAAGATCAGCCAATAAAAATAATGCCAGTGCCGCTGCAACAGACTCTTTGGCAATAGGTGCGGGAGCGCTTACGGGGAATGATGCAAATAATAGTGTATCCCTTGGATTCGATACAGATGTAAAGGATAAACAGAGTGTCGCAATTGGTTATAAGGCAATCTCCGAACAACGCTCATCAGTTGCCATGGGCGATCAGGCACATACGTATAATGAAAATAACGTTGCGATAGGTACAGGTGCTCAAAGTAAAGGTACAGATAGTATTACCATCGGAAAAAATGCACAGGCAGACAATGATAATTCAATAGATATGCCACATTATGCGATTGTGGTTGGTAGTGATGCAGAGGTCGCCAAGGCGGATCAGGGCATTTCGATAGGTCGTAAATCTTTTGTTGATGATGCAAATAATGGTACTGCGATTGGTCATGAAGCAAAAGTACTTAAGGGTGCGCAAGGCACTGCGATTGGTCATAAGTCACTAGTTACAGCAAATAATGCAACTGCTGTTGGTAATGAATCACGTGCCACTGGTACCAGTGCGAATGCTATTGGTGATGATGCACAAGCGACTGGTGCGAGTAGTAATGCAATCGGTAAAAGTGCAAGAGCCAGTGCAACGAGTGCGAATGCACTGGGTGATAATGCACAAGCGACCAGCGTCAGTAGTAATGCGATTGGTAATCAGGCAAAAGCCTATGCTGAAAATGCGAGCGCAATCGGTAATGCTGCTCAGGCCACAGGTATAAATGCCAATGCACTGGGCAAAAATGCCTATGCAGATAAACAGGATGCAACAGCAATAGGTAGTGCTGCTCAAGCAACGGGACTGAATGCCAATGCATTGGGTAAAGGGGCTGAAGCGATAAGACAGGATGCAACTGCGATTGGTACTACCGCACAGGCAACTGGTATCAGTGCAACAGCTCTAGGTAAAAACGCAGAAGCAACGGGACTGAATGCCAATGCAATTGGTAATGGGGCTAAAGCTGGTGCTGAAAGTTCGAATGCTATAGGTACAGGTGCAAATGTATCTGCAACCAATGGTTTTGCTTTAGGTACTAATGCAACAGTTACACATACAAATGCAATTGCCTTAGGTAGTGGATCGATTTCTAGTAATGCAACACCAACAGCAAGTGCAATTGTTAACGGTAAAACCTATAATTATTCAGGCATAAATCCAACATCAACTGTGAGTGTGGGCAGTTTAGGTAATGAACGTCAAATCATTAATGTCGCTGCAGGTCGAGTATCTGCTTCAAGTACTGATGCAATTAATGGTAGCCAGTTATTCCAAACCAATGAAGAATTAGCCAACCTAGCGAATAAAACAGCACAAGCATTAGGTGGTGGGGCATTAGCCAATCAAACTACTGGAGCAATTAGTGCGCCAAGTTATACCGTCACAACTAACCCGGCAGGAACAGGTACAAAAACTACGGTCAATAATGTAGGTGCAGCCTTAACTGCATTAGATACCGCAGTGAATCAACCATTAAGCTTTGCTGGTGATACGGGTGCTCAAATATCCCGTAAACTTGGTGAAACGCTCAATGTGAAAGGCGGTGCAACAGGTACACTCGCTGCCACCGGGAATATAGGCGTGGTTGCCAATGGAACAAATCAGCTGGATATTCGTCTTGCTGAAACAATAAATCTTGGTAGCAATGGTAGCGTGACAACAGGCTCTGCAAGCATAAAAAATAATGAAGTTAAAGTCGGTACTAATACTTTAACGGATACTGGATTAAAAGCCGGTAATGTGAGGGTAAATACTTCGACAAATGATGTTACTGGGTTAAGCAATACAACGTGGAATCCTGCAGGCACTTACAATAGTGGTCGAGCAGCGACCGAGGAACAGTTGCTTTCTGCACAAAATCAGCTAAATACAACTTTAACTGATAAAGGTTTCAGTATCTCAGCCCAAGGTGCTAATTCAGATAAAGTTAAGCTAGGTGAAACAGTTGATTTCCGCAATACAGATGGAAATTTAGTTGCTACCCGCAGTGCGGATAATACTATTAACTATGATTTAGCCAAAAATATCAATCTTGACAAAGTGACACTTGGTAACATTGTTATCGACAAAGCGACAGGGATCAATGCAGGCAATCAGAAGATCACCAATGTTAAAGCTGGGGATGTCAATTCAACATCTACAGATGCCGTGAATGGCAGTCAGCTATATACAGCACAAAACAATGTGAAGAATGTATTGGGGAGCAGCACACAGATTGATGCTGCTGGCAATTTAACTTCAACCAATATTGGCGGAGTTACAGGAGCCAATACGGTTCACGATGCAATTCAGCAGGTAAATAACACTGCGACTAATGCGAAGACTCAGGCAGATAAAGGTTTGAATTTTGCAGTGAATGGTGTAACTCCAGCAGACAATGTACAGCTGGGAGAAACTGTTAACTTCGCAGATGGTACAAATACAACAGCAACCTATGATGCATTGACGAATACCTACAAATACAGCCTGAACGATACATTGTCCTTAAGCAATGCGGGCAGTCTATCGATTAAGGATAGTGCTGGTACAGGTACAGTCGTTTCTGTTGACAAGACAGGGGTACAGTCAGGCAGCATTAAGCTAGATGCATCGACAGGTAAGATCACAGGAGTAACAGATGGTCTTGTTGCTGCAGGATCTAAAGAAGCAGTAAATGGTGGTCAGCTTGATGCAGTAAAAGCGATAGCGAATACAGGCTGGAAACTGACGACAGATAAAACTGGTACGGGTGCAGTGGCAGGTAGTTCAGTTGAACAGATCACGCCAGATGAAACAGTAACGTTTATCGCTGGTGACAACATTGCGGTTGAACAGGCAGGGAATAAGGTCACTGTAGCAACGAAGAAAGATGTGGTATTTGACAGTGTAACTGCAGGTGGCACAGTCATCAATAATTCTGGCTTAAGCTTTGTTGATAGTACAGGCACATTGGTTGCGAACAGCCCAAGCATCAGCAAAACAGGGATCAATGCAGGCAATCAGAAGATCACCAATGTTAAAGCTGGGGATGTCAATTCAACATCTACAGATGCCGTGAATGGCAGTCAGCTATATACAGCACAAAACAAT
>NZ_BPPH01000054.1:0-6791 GCF_021602765.1 Acinetobacter sp. KAM396 | reverse complement strand
TTTATTATGGTGATCCCCTGGGCGAAATGCGCCTGGTAAGCAGAGTTTTTGAAATGTAAGGCCTTTGAATAAGACAAAAGGCTGCCTCATCGCTAACTTTGCAACAGTGCCTTATTTTTCATAAAGAGAATTTGACCTTCAGTCATGATGTAGCACAATCGGCAATAAATAAACTCATGTTTCAGATGCTTGCTGCATTTGCAGAGTTTGAACGCTCCATGATCCGTGAGCGTCAAAAGGAAGGAATTGCAAAAGCCAAAGCGAAGGGCTTATATAAGGGAAGAAAGCGGAAGGTTGACTATGTTGAAATACGAAAAGCAATGGCTGAAGAAAATTCAACATTTAGAGGTGTTGCAGAAAAGTTTAAAGTAGGGATAGCAACAGTACAAAGAGCTTTAAAAGAAGAAACTAATAATCAATAAGGTTGATTAATGAAGACGCTTAGATATTCAAATTTAGAAAAGATCATGACCATTTATACTGAAATTTCTACTTATATTACATTTCATAATGCGACTGGTTTAACAGATATAAATAAATCAATGGAAGATTTTTGAACCGTACCGGGTTTGTCGGAGACCAAGCTTTCTGAGAGAATGTCCCGATGAAAAAAGTAAAATATACCCCTGAAATCAGAGAAAGAGCGGTTCAATTATTGATTGAATCCGAGAAAGATTATCCATCGAATTGGGCTGCGATCACCGCTATTGCTCCCTGAGCAGTATACTGCGCAAGGGTTGTACTCCTGAAACACTACGTGTTTGGTATCAAAAATATTTAGATAAACAAAATCCAGTTAAAGTACAGCAGCTTTCAGACCAAGAACGTATCAAACAACTCGAACGCGAAAATAAAGAACTGCAACGCGCCAATGAAATTCTACGTAAAGCAGCCGCTTTTTTCGCCCAGGCGGAGCTCGACCGCCCACACAAATAATGGTGGATTTTATCCATAATAATAAAGAGCTGTACGGAGTCGAGGCGATTTGTAGAATTTTACCGATCGCACCTTCAACCTATTACCGGACTCTAGATCTCTGTGAAAATCCAGAACATCGAGCAAAGCGAGATTTACATGACTTGCATCATGCTGAGGAGATTAAACGAATTTGGAAGGAAAGTTCAGGTCGGTATGGTGTACGTAAAGTCTGGCAAAAACTGAAACGTGAAGGCTATATTATTGCGCGCTGTACTGTTGCTCGATTAATGCAAAAGCTAGGTATAAAAGGTGTTTGGCGTGGTAAGAACAAACAAACCACCCGTAGCCGAGATGATCAAAAACGAGCGGATGACTTGGTAAAACGTAATTTTACTGCTGATCATCCTGACCAACTGTGGGTGAGTGACTTTACGTATATTCAAACAAATTCAGGCTGGGTTTATACTGCATTTATTATTGATGTGTTCTCACGAGCAATTGTTGGATGGAAAGTATCGACACGGATGAATACAGATATGGTGCTCGATGCATTGGAGCAAGCATTTAGGGCGGCAGAGGGGGCTGGAACGCTGAGTGCGTCCATGCCGCATTGCGAAGCAAAAGATAATCGGATAAAATGTAGCAATTCATATTCGTAAGCGTGGAGTAATCAGATGGGAAATTCCAAGTCAGCAGACAAGTAAGCCGCAACAACCAGTATTGTTGTTGCGGCGCTCTGTAAGGCTAGTCTCATCTGATTGCTGACGAGCAGACGTCGCCCGGTATTCCTTAATCGAGGGTTGATTCGTCATGACCACCACACGCCCCGCGTGGGCCTATACGCTGCCGGCAGCACTGCTGCTGATGGCTCCTTTCGACATCCTCGCTTCACTGGCGATGGATATTTATCTCCCTGTCGTTCCAGCGATGCCCGGCATCCTGAACACGACGCCCGCTATGATCCAACTCACGTTGAGCCTCTATATGGTGATGCTCGGCGTGGGCCAGGTGATTTTTGGTCCGCTCTCAGACAGAATCGGGCGACGGCCAATTCTACTTGCGGGCGCAACGGCTTTCGTCATTGCGTCTCTGGGAGCAGCTTGGTCTTCAACTGCACCGGCCTTTGTCGCTTTCCGTCTACTTCAAGCAGTGGGCGCGTCGGCCATGCTGGTGGCGACGTTCGCGACGGTTCGCGACGTTTATGCCAACCGTCCTGAGGGTGTCGTCATCTACGGCCTTTTCAGTTCGATGCTGGCGTTCGTGCCTGCGCTCGGCCCTATCGCCGGAGCATTGATCGGCGAGTTCTTGGGATGGCAGGCGATATTCATTACTTTGGCTATACTGGCGATGCTCGCACTCCTAAATGCGGGTTTCAGGTGGCACGAAACCCGCCCTCTGGATCAAGTCAAGACGCGCCGATCTGTCTTGCCGATCTTCGCGAGTCCGGCTTTTTGGGTTTACACTGTCGGCTTTAGCGCCGGTATGGGCACCTTCTTCGTCTTCTTCTCGACGGCTCCCCGTGTGCTCATAGGCCAAGCGGAATATTCCGAGATCGGATTCAGCTTTGCCTTCGCCACTGTCGCGCTTGTAATGATCGTGACAACCCGTTTCGCGAAGTCCTTTGTCGCCAGATGGGGCATCGCAGGATGCGTGGCGCGTGGGATGGCGTTGCTTGTTTGCGGAGCGGTCCTGTTGGGGATCGGCGAACTTTACGGCTCGCCGTCATTCCTCACCTTCATCCTACCGATGTGGGTTGTCGCGGTCGGTATTGTCTTCACGGTGTCCGTTACCGCGAACGGCGCTTTGGCAGAGTTCGACGACATCGCGGGATCAGCGGTCGCGTTCTACTTCTGCGTTCAAAGCCTGATAGTCAGCATTGTCGGGACATTGGCGGTGGCACTTTTAAACGGTGACACAGCGTGGCCCGTGATCTGTTACGCCACGGCGATGGCGGTACTGGTTTCGTTGGGGCTGGTGCTCCTTCGGCTCCGTGGGGCTGCCACCGAGAAGTCGCCAGTCGTCTAACCGACGACTGGTAGCAGGCCCGCTCCGATGCGGCGCACTAACCATCGAAACCTCGTGAATGTCGGTATCCTGTCTGGCAGGATACCGCTCATTTCCCTTGTTCAGTTCATCGCCGTCGCCGAGCATCTGAATTTTCGGCATGCGGCCAAGGCACTTGGTATCAGCCAGTCGAGCGTCAGCGCGCGTGTGAAAGCGCTGGAGGATAACCTTGGTGTCCTGCTATTTGAGCGCCATGCGCGGGGCGTTCGGCTAACAGACGCAGGCAGGCACTTCATGGAGCGTGTCACGGCGGGTGTCGATCAACTCGATCACGCAGTGAAGACCGCAGGCATGACAGCTCAAGGAGAATACGGCCGGCTTCGCATCGGCATCCATGCCTTAATCCCACGCAGCTTTCTCACGGAGCTGATCCGTCATTATCGGGAAGAACATACGGGCATTGAGGTTGAGATCACCGAAGGCACAGCCCGCGATGCGGTGATGCAGCTTCGTGCTGACCAGCTCGACGTGGTGTTCGTCGCGGGCAAGCCCGAGATGCCCGACTGCCATACCCGACCGATCTGGACCGAACCGCTGGTGGCCGTGCTATCGGATGGGCATCGCCTCGCCGGGCAGTCCGCAATCACTTGGTCCGATCTGGTCGGCGAGACTTTCATTGTTCGCTATGGTGGCACCGGCCCGCAGGTCCATGACCATATCGTGCTGCGCCTTGCCGGGCGTTGGCCCGCACCGTCGATCCGGCGCTTTGATGTGGGGCGCGACACGCTGCTATCTATGGTCGGACAAGGCTTCGGCATCACTATCGTCGGCGAGGCAACGTCATTGTTGCCGACGACCGGCATCGTCTTCCTGCCCTTCCTCGATGAACCGGAGCCGGTTGCCTTTACAGCCGTCTGGTCGCCGTTCAATCGCAACTCCGCACTGAAAAATCTACTCAACCTCGCAGGCAAAATGAAGCGTGACGGCGATTCGCCCAATCGTTTCCTGGATGGCACTCGACCGGCACGATAACGGCACAGGCGATCCATCCTATTTGCCGCCGATAGTATCCGGCAGCCCTCCGGCATCCTCTTTCCTGTTGCCCGTCCCGATTTTGCCTACTCTCTGATCGGCTCCGTCTCTTTTGCCGACTGGAGCCTGCATTGCGCGGAGGCCGAATCCTTTGGGGTCAGATCGCCGTAGTCATCACCATCGTTCTGGTGATGACACTGAGAAATTTGACGATAATCAAAATACTGACCTGCAAAGAAGCGCTGCATACGTCGATAAAATGATTGTGGTAAACACTTGATGGGCAAGGCTTTAGATGCAGAAGAAAGATTACATGTTTGCTTTAAAATAATCACAAGCATGATGAGCGCAAAGCACTTTAAATGTGACTTGTTCCATTTTAGAGATTTGTTTAAGATAAGATATAACTCATTGAGATGTGTCATAGTATTCGTCGTTAGAAAACAATTATTGTGACATTATTTCAATGAGTTATCTATTTTTGTCGTGTACAGAGATTATTATAGAAGCCCCCATGAATAAATCGCTCATCATTTTCGGCATCGTCAACATAACCTCGGACAGTTTCTCCGATGGAGGCCGGTATCTGGCGCCAGACGCAGCCATTGCGCAGGCGCGTAAGCTGATGGCCGAGGGGGCAGATGTGATCGACCTCGGTCCGGCATCCAGCAATCCCGACGCCGCGCCTGTTTCGTCCGACACAGAAATCGCGCGTATCGCGCCGGTGCTGGACGCGCTCAAGGCAGATGGCATTCCCGTCTCGCTCGACAGTTATCAACCCGCGACGCAAGCCTATGCCTTGTCGCGTGGTGTGGCCTATCTCAATGATATTCGCGGTTTTCCAGACGCTGCGTTCTATCCGCAATTGGCGAAATCATCTGCCAAACTCGTCGTTATGCATTCGGTGCAAGACGGGCAGGCAGATCGGCGCGAGGCACCCGCTGGCGACATCATGGATCACATTGCGGCGTTCTTTGACGCGCGCATCGCGGCGCTGACGGGTGCCGGTATCAAACGCAACCGCCTTGTCCTTGATCCCGGCATGGGGTTTTTTCTGGGGGCTGCTCCCGAAACCTCGCTCTCGGTGCTGGCGCGGTTCGATGAATTGCGGCTGCGCTTCGATTTGCCGGTGCTTCTGTCTGTTTCGCGCAAATCCTTTCTGCGCGCGCTCACAGGCCGTGGTCCGGGGGATGTCGGGGCCGCGACACTCGCTGCAGAGCTTGCCGCCGCCGCAGGTGGAGCTGACTTCATCCGCACACACGAGCCGCGCCCCTTGCGCGACGGGCTGGCGGTATTGGCGGCGCTGAAAGAAACCGCAAGAATTCGTTAACTGCACATTCGGGATATTTCTCTATATTCGCGGTTCAGCAGGCATGTCCCCTTTGAGGGCGACCCGACGACAGGATAATCGACCTTATGGTGCGCAAATATTTCGGCACAGACGGTATTCGTGGCAAAGCCAACGAAGGCGCGATGACGGCGGAAACCGCCTTGCGCGTCGGCATGGCGGCTGGCCGTGTCTTTCGTCGCGGTGACCACCGCCATCGTGTCGTGATCGGCAAGGATACGCGCCTGTCGGGCTATATGCTTGAACCCGCGCTCACAGCCGGTTTCACCTCGATGGGCATGGACGTATTCCTTTTTGGCCCGCTGCCGACAACGTATAGGAAGAATAAACGCCCTTTTCACCCAAGTCCAACAGCTTTGGACCGCAGTTGACTCTTTCGACACCCCTGCGATGCAACCCAATCCGGCTGACGGGGAGCCAGCAACGCTGAAAATTTACCCTCCTCTTTCCCACTAGCGGCTCCTTTTCCGACAACCAGCACGGCGGATCCCTGCCGCGGCGCTGTGAACGCAGCATTTTGATTGGTATCGTTGGCCTTCAGGCTCGTCAGTCAAACAGACCCAGGAGCAGCTCAGCCGGTGGCGCCCGGCTTTCGGGTAACGCCCTGGTCCCGCTGGTTTCGGCTTTGTGCTTCAGGTGATCAAGGATCTGCTTGATCACTATAGGGTCTTCAATGCAGGCGATGACTTTCATGGCGCCGCCGCAGCCGCTGCAGGTCTCGATGTCGATATTGAAAACACGCTTGAGCCGTTGCGCCCATGTCATCGACGCTCGCCGTTGTGCTGGTGTTGCCGGTTCATCAGCCACCCTGACCTTGTTGCCCCTGCCCCGTTTTGCCGGCGTGACCAACGCCCGGTGCCGACTGTTGGGTGCGAACACCCCGTGGAAGCGGGTTAGGTTGACTCTGGGCTTCGGTACCAGGGCGGCCAGCCTTGCAATGAAATCCAATGGTTCGAAAATGACGTGCGTGGTGCCGTCCCGGTACGGCGTCTTGAGCTGGTAGCGCACGTTGCCGCCTCGTGTTAACGACAGCCGCTTCTCGGATACCGCCGGGCGGCTGATGTACCGGCACAGCCGTTCGAGCTTCTTGCGTTCATCGGCCCTGGCCGCCACGCCGGCGTGCAGGCTGGACCCGGCTACCTTGCCAATCCCGTCACCGAACGGATCACCACTGGTCGGCAGAGTTTGCAAAGTGAACACCTTTCGCCCCGCCTGTGAACCGACAGCGATACGGTAAGTGATCGAGTGCCCCAGCAGGGGTGTCATCGGGTCGTCATCCACCGCATCCGAGGCCAGATAGCTGTTTTCGACATCCCGTTCCAGCAGGCCTTGCCGTTCCAGATAGCGACCCACCCGGTGGGCGATGGTGTGCGTCAGCGGCACTGTTGCAAATAACCACGAATGGTAAGCTGAAGACTGTTTTAGCTAAAGGTGCAGCATATGAATCCTTTCCATGGTCGGCATTTTCAGGGCGAAATCATTCTTTGGG
>NZ_BPPH01000053.1:0-6896 GCF_021602765.1 Acinetobacter sp. KAM396 | reverse complement strand
ACATAGACACCAACATATCAAACCGTCCGCTAAGAAAATTGCAAAAGTGCATATTCTAAAAGCGGACATTTTTACTTTGGAGAAACCGGACATTTCTACTTGGGGCTTACATTTTGACTGCGTATAACCACCATTATGTTAAATATATTTTAGTTAAGTAATTTATCTCTTATCAATTCTTTAAATTTTTCAGGATTTTGCTCCGCTTGATTATTAAAAATATCAAAGTAAGTTAAAGCTTGTTGTTGAATTTTTCCTTTATTTGGAACACGAGAAGCAGGATGAGGGAGTCGAATTACTAAAGTCTTTTTATTCCAGAATCTTACGCTAAATCCTTCTATAGATTCTTTGAAGTTAAGAATATCTTCGTCATTAACATAATTGAGTTTCAACTGTTCCCAATTTCCATGATATGCACCTAAGAAAAAAATATTTTTAGGTTCTAATCTATCAAGTTGATTTACTAAGTTTTCTATTGATATATCTTTAAGATGCTCATACAAATCTATACTTTTATTTTTTGAATTCAATAAGTTAAAAGATTTTTTATTATAATCAAAGAAGTAGAAGTTTAACCATTGTATATACTCGTTATTATTTTTTTCTTTGACTTTACCTAAGAATTTTAAGAATTGTGATCTCACAGGTGGCTTTTCATAAAGATTACGGTATCTAATTTTACTTTCAGAAATTAATTCATTTGTACTTAAATTTCCTAATATAAAGCTATCTAATTTCAATTTCCCCCATCCAGAAGTTTCTTGGCCAACAATTACTACTTTATTTTTGGATTGGTCAAAAGAACTATCTAAAAAATCTGGAATGAAAGGTAAGCTGATTTTTTGTAAAAGAGGGTGATAATCCTTATGTGTAATAAGGTTATTTTTTAATTTATTTAAATTTTCTGAGTATTCAATCATAGTATGTTTACTTGCTTAATTTTTTTTAAGTTATATATGAAAACTTAGGAGAATAACATTGAAAATAGGTATATTTTGGTTTTATAAAAATCAAGTTCTTGGTATTTCTCATGAGTTTGATATTAATAGCTCAGATTCTTTAGGTATGATTGATAGTGCCTACAACCATGTATCTTATTGGGATGAATTACGAAATAAATTTTCTGAGCTAAGGGAAATTGAATATGACGATGTACCTCGGGGAAGAGTAATATTCGATAAAAATAAAAATAAATTGATCATCTATCTAGGGCTTTGTTGCACAAAGATTTTATAACTATATGATTTTAAAAGTTTTGATTGTTTTTTGATCTAAAATTAAATCTATTTAAATCAGATGCTTACATATTTATGCAACAAAGCCTCTATCTAGATAAGAAATTATTAATTAAAGGTAAGGTATCAAAAATTTGTGATTTTTTTGATGCTGAATATGATGTGAATACAGTATTACGCTTAGATCCGCACTATAGAACTTAATAGAAAACTAAATTTCTGATTAGAAAGATTTTCTAAAATTAACATAATACACCTTATACGTAATGCGTTATAATTCTCTTTAGAAATTAATGCTGTAGTTTCTAGTTGATAGCCCATCTTCCCCAAGGTGGGCTTTTTTTATGATTTTTCATGTTCCACGCCTAATATTTAAACAATGTTTCACAAGTTTGATTAGCTCAGTTGAATAATTAGGATACATCCCCCTTTCTCTTCTTAGCATCCATTGTTGTGGCTAGGATCGAAGAGATCAAAGCAGATAAAAAAACAGCCCTTAAAGGGCCGTTTTTTTGGTGGTTGAAAGCCATTCTCTAAGAGTATCGGATAAACTTTCTTGAAAAAATTTTCTTCTAAAAGCATATCAGCAAGTGCAGCTCCAAAGGCCTCAAAAGTATCACTAGGAAGCTTTTGAGCGTATTCGCATTGAACCGTACCGGGTTTGTCGGAGACCAACTTTCTTGAGAGAATGTCCCGATGACAAAACCAAAAAATATCCCCCTGAAATCAGAGAAAGAGCGGTTCAATTATTGATTGAATCCGAAAAAGATTATCCTTCTACTTGGGCTGCGATCACAGCTATTGCTCCCTGAGCAGTATACTGCGCAAGGGTTGTACTCCCGAAACACTACGTGTTTGGTATCAAAAATATTTAGATAAACAAAATCCAGTTAAAGTACAGCAGCTTTCAGACCAAGAACGTATCAAATAACTGGAACGCGAAAATAAAGAACTGCAACGTGCGAATGAAATTCTACGTAAAGCAGCCGCTTTTTTCGCTCAGGCGGAGCTCTGTTAGCGGCAGTGTAAAAATAACCCCCTAACGGCATTTAAAAACTGAGCCCCTTGGTGACATATTCAGCTCCTACAAAATTCAATAGTAGCTGCAGATCGACTTAATGCGACAGAACCGAAATATTGCCTCAAATAATTAAGGTTCGGTTACTAGGTCTGTAAAACAAACCCATTGCAGAATAGTGTTTAACTATCACTGATTTTTGTTGCTTAATACAGATTTTAACAGTGGTTACTTTTTTGGTTACTAAAATGTGGAATACCACAATAATATTTATAAAAAACATATATATAAATATTTATATGATGCGTAATATACGCATCATATATAAAGCGTTCTATTTTGATATAATTGATCCAATCAACCACTTATTAGGTTTCATTTAAATTCCATGAGTCTTACTGAAATTAAAGTTCGCCAAGCTCATTGCAAGGAAAAAACCTGTTTTTTATCCGATGAAGATGGGCTTAGCCTGAAGATTGAGCCGGGTGGAAGAAAATCTTGGTGCTATCGCTATACAGATCCACAAACTAAAAAACGTCGACGCATTCAGTTAGGTCTTTATCCTGATTTATCGCTGAAAAAGGCACGACAAGTCAGAGATGACTTTAAAGACAATGATTTCTGTTTTGAACATGATACTGCCTCTAATGTCATCACCTTTGGTAAGGTTGGGGAGGAGTGGTTACAGTTCAAACTGAAAAATGCCTTCAACGATCTACCCCGCTGTGGTGTACTACAGTTAGCAGAAAGATGCTTACAGCAAGATATTTATCCAGACCTTCAGGATTTACCTTTTCAAAACATCAAGCGTTATGACCTGGTTTCAGTAATCAAAAAAATAGAGGGACGCCAAGTAAAAGAACCTGTCAAGAAAGCTTGTAGTTATTTGAACCAAATTTATGACTACGCTGTAGCGATGGGTTATTGTGAATTCAACATCGCTCATGGTTTAAATAAAATCGCCATTAACAGTAAAATCAAGAAAAATTATCCGTATTTGAAAGCGGAGGATATATCTGATTTTAAGTATAAATTACAAAAATTGGATGCCCATCCGATTATTAAAAAAGCACTGATGTTTAAATTATATACTGGAGTGCGAGGGGCTGAATTGTTATTGTCTGAGCCTCATCATTTTGATTTAAATAAAAAAATATGGAAAATACCTGCCTTGAATATTAAACAGTTTCGACGAAAAGTCATATTAGGCCATGAGATTCCAGATTTTATAGTTCCACTTTCAAATCAGGCTTTAGAGATTTTGAAAGACGTCATGCAGTGGTCATACGGTGAAAAATACCTTTTTGCTAGCCCTCGCAAACACAATCAACCGATTCATTTTAATACTCTAAATATGGCCATACGTAAGATGGGGTATGGCAAACATCAACTATCTTCTCATGGATTACGTTCTACTTTTAGTACCATTTTGAATGACTCAGGTTTGTTCCAAGATAATTGGATTGAGGCACAACTTTCACATATTGATAAAAACCGTACCCGTGCCAGCTATAATCACGCTGACTATTTAGCTCAACGGACTGAAATGATGCAGTGGTGGGGTGATTATTTAAGTACTAGTAAGTGAAAATCGTACTGAACCGTGCCGGGTTTGTCGGAGAGTCAATATTTTTTGTCAACGGCATTCTAAAATTGACCCCTTTTACCTCGTATTAAGTTTCAACCTGAGGTTGAATCCCTATTCTTTTTTTATTCTTCAAATGATAACTCTCACCCGATATTGAGTTCTGAGTTTGATGTTCATCAAAACCAAATTATTGACTGGAAAAATCAATTAATCTCAGCTTCCTCGCAAGCTTTCGATCAATCAAAAGCTCCATCAGAACCACCCATCGATCTAAAAAAACTACATGCAAAAATCGGCGAGCAGGCATTAGAAATTGATTTTTTAGAAGGTGTGTTGAAGAAACTGGGCCGCTTCAACCATAAAAGTTAATCGATCACTCACTTCAGATTTCAGTATCTAAACTGGCTAAGTTGCTGAAAGTCTCTCGTGGTTGTTATTACTATCGCCCAAAACCTGTTAGCTCAACAGATCTGAAGCTGATGCGATGTATTGATGAATTACATATGCAATATCCTTTTGCAGGCAGTCGTATGATGCGTGATTTGTTGAATCGTCAGGGGCATCATATAGGACGACGTCATACACGTACTTTAATGAAGAAAATGGGTATTCAGGCGTTATATTGCAAACCAAATTTAAGCAAGGCTAATCAAGCTCACCGTAAATATCCATATCTGCTCAAAGGATTGGTTATTCAGCGCAGTAATCAAGTGTGGTCTATGGATATAACGTATATCCCTATGGCAAAAGGTTTTGTTTATTTATTTGCTGTGATTGATTGGCATAGCCGCAAGGTACTTGCGCATAGGGTATCGATTAGTATATAGGTGGATTTTTGTATTTCGGCTTTAAATGAAGCGATTGAAAAATATGAATCACCTGAAATATTGAATACAGACCAAGGGGGGCAGTTCACCAGTGATGCATTTATTGATGTATTGAAATCAAATGGCATTCAAATCAGTATGGATGGTAAAGGTCGATGGGTAGAGTGATGGTTGAACGATTATGGCGGAGCGTTAAATATGAAGAGGTGTATCTCAAAGCTTATAGCAGTGTCACAGATGCGAAAAAGCAATTGAGTGCATATTTTGAGTTTTATAATCTGAAACGACCTCATTCGAGTCTAGACAAAATGACACCAAATGAGTTTTTACTATGATCAGCTAACCCAACAAAACAAGGTGGCTTAACTAGAGCGGAATATCACTTATAAATATGCTTTTAGTTGTTCAAACAAGTGGGATCACCTCTGCAAGTGACTCAATGAAACCTTATTTTCCTCTCAATAATTTCGCTTAGGCTAAATCCACGAGGTTTCACAGCTGGAGAGTGATCTTGAAGCCAGTCATAAGCTTCTTTAATTCGTAGATTACCAATAGGATTACCTGCCCCAGATTTCAGTAGGGGCCAATCAGCTTGTTCTTCTGCATTAATTGAAAAACCCAGCTGATTTAAAAGCCCTTTTCGCCCATAGCCTTGAGGTAGCAAGTCCATGAGAAATGCTAGCCATTGGCTTTCTAAGTTGTTTTGTACATTGACTGGAAATTGGAATGATAGAGGGTAATGCTCCCTAAAATTAACTGAGTTTAAAAGGGCTTTGTTGCATAAATATGTAAGCATCTGATTTAAATAGATTTAATTTTAGATCAAAAAATAATCAAAACTTTTAAAATCATATAGTTATGAAATCTTTGTGTAACAACAGCCATCGTGTAGCAAAGAGGGTTAATTAGAGTTTTTTAAAAGTACTTTTAAGTGTTCTTTTATCTATGCTATAGTTCTATTGTTGAATAGGAGTACCAATGAATTCTGATGCTATCTGGACTGAAACTGAAGAATCTCGTTTAAAACGAGAGGATGAAGTTCGTATGCAGGAACTCAGACGTCTATTTGATTTAATGGATGAAAGAGAGCACCAACAAATTCAAGCCAAAGAGTTAGAAGAAGCTCTTAATGTCCTTTCTTGGGTTGATGTAGTACGTGCATTAGAAAGTTGCCTAGATTGTATAGTTCCACAAAGACGGGAAATGCGATCACAATCTATAGACCGTATTGAGCAACATCGTAAATGGTTAAAGGCATTTCGTTCAGCGATGCCTTACCTTGCGAAGATGCTGCTAGTTACTGATGCCTCCTTGCTTATCAGAATGAGATCCACATTGGACCGGTATGCTGAAATTAGCTACCCAAATCTACTCGTAATGATTCAACCCAAACTCCAAACACTAAATTCTATAGAGGCTTAACTATGACTCAATTAATCCATGCACGAATGACTGCAAGTATTACTGAACTCAAAAAGAGTCCGATGGATACAGTGTTGGCAGGCAAAGGGGAACCTGTCGCAATCCTCAATCGTAATACACCAGCGTTTTACTGTGTTCCGGCTGATCTGTATGAAACGATGATGGAACAACTAGAAGATCTAGAACTGAATAAGATTGCAGATGCTCGTGCGAATCAGAAACGCATTCGAGTAAATATTGATGACCTATAAGTTAGACTTTTTAGAAGAAGCATTAGCAGAATGGAATAAGCTTAATCCAAGTATTAAGCAGCCATTGAAGAAGAAGTTGATCAAGGTTTTGGAGAATCCTCGCATTCCCAAAAACAAGTTGTCAGGACATCCTAACCGCTATAAGATCAAACTTCGTAGTATTGGTTATCGTCTGGTTTATGAAGTCGTTGATGATGAGGTAATTGTCATCGTGATTGCTGTAGGCAGACGTGAAAACAATGCCATCTATGATGATGCCAACTCTCGTCATTCATAAATGATGTAATGCCTATAAGCAGATAGTGTCTATGAAAACACTCATGTTTATGGGCATTTTTTTTGTAGATAATCTTCGATTAGTTTAGTAGTAAATTACAACTATTTTGAAATCAATAAACAACTATTGTGAAACCAAAACGAAATCAATTTATAGGTAAGACATTTTGTTAGCGGCAGTGTAAAAATGACCCCCTAATGGCATTTAAAAACTGACCCCCTTGGTTAATATAGCGGTCATTTTGGACTGCTCAACATGTTAACTTTGGAGCAAGCAGT